>DASPJG010000088.1:0-5903 GCA_035628755.1 Pyrinomonadaceae bacterium | reverse complement strand
CATGACCACGAAGTGTTCGTGACGGGGCGGCTCAAAGACCTCATCATCATTCGCGGCCTGAACCACTACCCGCAAGACATCGAACTAACGGTTGAACAGGCGCACCCGAAATTGCGCGGCGGCAGCGGCGCGGCCTGTTCGGTCGCGGTCGAAGGCGAGGAGCGGCTGGTCGTGGTGCAAGAGGCGGATCATCGTCGCCCGTCTGACTGGCAAGCGGTCAGCGAGGCCGTCGTGCAGGCGGTGGCCGAGCGGCACGAACTACAGTTGCACGCCCTCGTGCTGGTCAAAACCGGCAGCCTGCCGAAGACTTCCAGCGGCAAGATTCAACGCCACCTTTGCCGGTCTCAATTTTTAAACGACGAACTGAAAACTGTTTTTGAATGGCGCGCGACGCCGCAGCCCGCCGCGGGCGTTAGTCAGAGGCAAAACGCTCTGCAATCGCTCGAAGGCGCGGGAGACATCGAGACGTGGTTGAGAGCGACGCTGGCGGAGCGTTTAGGGGTAGAGCCTTCGGTCTTCGAGGTTGATCGTCCGCTCTCTCGCTACGGGATAGATTCTTTGCAGGCCGTCGAGTTGGCGCATAGCGTCGAGTTGATGACCGGCGTCAGCCTGTCGTCCGTCAGTTTCCTACAGGATGTCAGCATCGCCGAACTCGCCGCACACATACAGGCGCGGCTGGAAGAACCGCCCACAGGCGAGGCCGCCGAGCCGGTTCAGCCAATTGAAGCCGGGGCGGCGGAGCATGCTCCTTCGTTCGGCCAGCAAGCCCTCTGGTTTCTACAGCAGTTAGAACCGGCGAGCGCGGCCTACAACATCTCCCGCGCTTTGCGGCTGCGCGCGCATCTGGACGTGGCCGCCCTGCGGCGAGCGTTTCAGGAGTCGGTGAATCGTCACCCGGCTTTGCGCACGGTTTTTCTCGGCAACAGTCAACACCTCGTGTGCCATGTGGCGAAGGATGCCAGCGTCTCATTTCAGGAAGACGACGCTTCGACGTGGAGCGAGGCTTTCCTTGCCGAACGTCTGAGCGAAGAGGCGCGCCAGCCGTTCAATCTGGAGCAGGGGCCGCTGTTGCGCGTGAGCGTCTTCACGCGCTCGGCGCAGGAGCATGTGCTGTTGCTCACGGTGCATCATATCGTCGCGGATTTCTGGTCGCTCGGATTGCTCATGAAGGAGGTGGCCTCACTTTATGAAGCCGAACTGGCGGGCAGTGAGGCGATGCTTGCGCCGCTCTCCGTGGAGTATGCCGATTACACGCGCTGGCAGGCGCGCATGCTGCAAAGCAGCGAAGGGGAACGCCTCTGGTCGTACTGGCGGCAACAGTTGAGCGGCGAGTTGCCCGCGCTCGATCTGCCCACCGACAAATCGCGCCCGCCCGCGCAAACTTTTCAGGGCACATCTCACGACTTCAAGTTGAGCCGCGAGTTGACGCGCAAACTCAAAGCTCTCGGTCAGGAGCACGGGGCGACGCTCTACATGACGCTCCTCGCGGGCTTTCAGGTGTTGCTCCATCACTACACGGGTCAAGAGGACATCCTTGTCGGCTCGCCCGTCGCAGGCCGCAACCAGAGCGACTTCAAGAAACTCGTCGGCTACTTCGTCAACCCGGTTGTCCTGCGCGCCGACCTCTCCGGTCGCCCGCGCTTTACGACTTTTCTCGACCAGGTTCGGCAGACCGCGCTCGCGGCCTTCGCGCATCAGGACTTCCCGTTCCCGCTTCTCGTCGAGCGACTTCAACCTGACCGCGACCTGAGCCGCTCGCCCCTGTTTCAGGTCATGTTCGTGATGCAGAACACGCAGGCGTTTAACGATGCGCGTCTCGCCGCCTTCGCGCTCGATGCGCCGGGCGCAGCCGTCACGCTCGGCGGCTTGAACTTCGAGTCGTTGCCGCTAGAGCAGCGCATCGCCCAGTTTGATCTGACGCTCATCATGGCCGAGGCGGGCGACGAACTGCGCGCCTCCTTCGAGTACAGCACGGAATTGTTCGAGGCCGACACGATAGAGCGCATGGCCGGGCATCTGGAGCAGTTGTTGACGAGCATTGTGGATGCGCCGGAGCAGCCCGTCGCGGACTATTCGCTGCTGACGCCGCAGGAGCGACGGCAGTTGCTCGTCCAGTGGAACGACACGCAGACCGCCTGGCCGGAGGAGACGTGCATCCATAAACTCTTTGAAGTTCAGGCGCGGAAAACTCCCGAAGCCGTCGCCGTGGTTTACGGAACCGAGCGGGTGACTTATGCCGAACTGAACCGGCGCGCAGATCAGGTGGCGCAACAACTGCGTGCGGCTGGCGTCGGGCCGGAAGTGAAAGCGGGAATTTGCATCGGGCGCAATCCTGACCTGATCGTCGGTTTGCTGGCGATCCTCAAGGCCGGGGGCGCATACGTGCCGCTCGACCCGACCTACCCCGAGCAGCGGCTCGCCTTCATGCTCGAAGATTCTCAAGCGCCTGTGCTTTTAACGTCGTTGGAATTGTCGCAGAGTCTCCCCGCGTCCGGCGCGAAGGTGATCTGTCTGGATGCCTTGCCCCTTGAGGTAAATCTCGAACCCACGCCCGGCACGATGCGTCGCGCAACGCCGGACAATCTGGCGTATGTGATTTACACGTCGGGTTCGACGGGACGACCCAAAGGCGTCGCTATCCAGCATCGCAACGCCGTCGCTTTCCTCCACTGGGCGCACTCGCTCTTTACCCCGCAGCAACTCTCCGCCGTGCTCGCTTCCACTTCTATCTGCTTCGACCTCTCGGTCTTCGAGGTCTTCGCTCCCCTGAGTTGCGGCGGCTCGCTCGTCCTCGTCGAAGACGTGCTCGCGCTGGCCTCGGATGCTGCTCCTGCGGCAGACCTCGTGACGCTCGTCAACACCGTGCCGTCGGCGCTGGCCGAGTTGCTGCGCCTCGACGCGCTGCCCTCATCGGTCGAAGTCGTCAATCTGGCGGGTGAGGCGTTGGCCGGTGCGCTGGCACAACAGGTCTATCAACGCCCGCACGTGCGGCTGCTCTACAACCTCTACGGCCCTTCGGAAGATACTACTTACTCGACCTTCCAACTCGTGCGGGCGGGAGAGGGACAGGCGCCGCCCATCGGTCGCCCGATTGCCAACACGCAGGCATATATTCTGTCGCCGCAGTTGCAGCCTGTACCGGTGGGTGTGCGCGGAGAGTTGTATCTGGGCGGAGCGGGCGTGGCGCGCGGGTACTTGAACCGCCCCGAGTTGACCGCCGAGAGGTTCATCCCCGACCCGTTCTGCACAAGCGATGGCAATGGCAGCAACGGCAATAGCGGCGGCGGGCGGATGTACCGGACGGGAGACTGGGCGCGCTATCAAGCCAACGGCGAAATAGAGTTCCTCGGACGCCTCGACCAGCAAGTCAAGGTGCGCGGCTATCGCATCGAACTCGGTGAAATAGAAGAAGTGTTGCGCCGCCACGAAGCGGTGCGCGAAGCCGTCGTCATGGTGCGCTCGCTCGCCGGTGGCGGCAATGAACAGTTGGTCTGTTACGTGGTGGCCGAGGATGGAGCGGTCATCGACAGCGAGCAGTTGCAGCGGTATGCCGAGGAACGGCTGCCGGGCTATATGGTGCCGGTGGGCTGGCGCGAAGTCGAGCAGATGCCGCTGACGGCCAACGGGAAGATCGACCGCCGGGCGTTGAGCGGGGCGGAAGTGGAGCGGCGACGGGAGTATGTGGCGGCGCGCAGCGAGACGGAAGCGCGGATCGCGGAGATTTGGGCGGAAGTGCTGGGCGTGGAGCGAGTGGGAGTGGAAGAGAGTTTCTTCGAGTTAGGGGGGCACTCGCTGCTGGCGACGCAGGCGGTGAGCCGGATGCGGGAAGTGTTGGGGGTGGAAGTGGCGTTGCGATGGATGTTCGAGTCGCCCACTGTCGCCCGCCTCGCCGTGAGAATTGAGGCCGCGCTTGAGACGGAACACGAATCGGCGGCTTCACAGATCAGCCGCGTGTCGCGCGAAGCGGAGTTGCCGATGTCCTTCGGGCAAGAGCGGCTGTGGTTCCTGCACCAGTTGGAGACGCAAAGCTCGGCCTACAACATGTCGGCCATCGTGCGGCTCAAGGGCGCGCTGGACGTGCGGACGTTGGAGCGCAGCCTCAACGAGTTGATCCGGCGGCACGAATCTTTGCGGACGCAGTTCGTCTCTCTGAACGGAAACTCGCTGCAAGTCATCGTTCCGCCTGCTCCACACACGCTTGCGCAGGAGGATTTGCGCGGGCTTGGCGAGAGCGAGAAAGAAGCGGAACTGGCGCGCATCGCGGCTGACGAGACGCAGCACAACTTCGATCTGGCCGTCGCTCCCCTGTTGCGAAGTCTGCTCCTTCGTCTCGACGAGGACGAGCACGCGCTGCTGCTGACGACGCACCACATCATCTGGGACGGCTGGTCGACCGGCATCTTCCTGCGCGAACTGGCCGTCGTCTACGAAGCGTTCAGGCGCGGCGAGCCCTCTCCGCTCGAAGAACTCCCCATCCAGTATGCAGACTTCGCCGTCTGGCAGCGCGCATGGGCGCAGGGCGGCGCGTTGCAGGAGCAACTCGACTACT
Organism: Pyrinomonadaceae bacterium; assembly: GCA_035628755.1. Taxonomy (GTDB): domain Bacteria; phylum Acidobacteriota; class Blastocatellia; order Pyrinomonadales; family Pyrinomonadaceae; genus JAIVJZ01. Next base: position 1,354 of record DASPJG010000088.1, on the reverse strand, counting down.
GGAAGAAACAACTGGCAGATGCTCCGCCCGTCATCGAGTTGCCGACGGATCATCCGCGCGCCGCGATGCAGACGTATCGCAGCGGGCGACACACCTTCGTCCTGTCTCGTGAGTTGAGCGAGGGTCTGAAGGCTCTCGGCATGAGCGAGCAGAGTTCGACGTTTATGACGCTGCTCGCCGGGCTGCATGCCTTTCTCTATCGCTATACGCAGCAGCAAACGATTGTCGTCGGAACGCCGGTCGCCAATCGCAATCAGAAAGCGTTGGAAGCGTTGATCGGGTTCTTCGTCAACACGCTGGTGATGCGCGCCGATCTGTCCGACACTATGCGCTTCCGCGAACTGCTCGCGCAGGTGCGCGAGACCGCGCTTGACGCCTATGCGCATCAAGATTTGCCGTTCGAGAAATTGGTCGAGGAACTGCAACCGGCGCGCAGCTTGAGCCACACGCCGCTGTTTCAGGTGATGCTGGTCTTGCAGCACGCCGCGACGACCCCGGACGGTCTGGCCGATCTCGCGTTCAATCTCATGCCGAATGGCGGCGCGACGGCGAAGTTTGATCTGCTCTTCAACTTCATCGAGAGCGAGCAGGGGCTGGCGGGCGAGCTTGAGTATAACCAAGACCTGTTCGACAGCGTCACCGCCGCGCGCATGGCGGAACACTTCCAGACATTGCTCGCGGGCGCGGTCGCAAACCCCGACCAGCAACTCTCCGCGCTGCCGCTGATGACCGGGGCGGAACAAGAGCAAATTCTGGTGGAGTGGAACCCGTCGCCAACCGCTTACCCCGACTCGATGTGCATGCACCATCTGGTGGAAGCGCAGGTTGCGCTCACGCCCGACGCCGTCGCGCTCGTGTGCGGGGAAGAACAAACGACTTACGCCGACTTGAACCGTCGCGCCAACCAGTTAGCCCGCCACTTGCGACAACTCGGAGTCGGGCCTGAAGTGCGCGTCGGGATATGCGTCGAGCGCACGCCGGAGATGATCGTCGGGCTGCTGGCGATCCTGAAGGCCGGGGGCGCATACGTGCCGCTCGACCCGACCTATCCCGAGCAGCGGCTCGCCTTCATGCTCGAAGACACACGCGCGCCCGTGCTCTTAACACAGCATAAGCTCATCGAGAGCCTGCCCGCACATCAGGCGGAAGTGGTGTGCGTTGATACGGATTGGCCGCAGATAGCAAGCCACAGCACGGAGAACCTGACGCAGCCCGTGACGCCGGACAATCTGGCGTATGTGATTTACACGTCGGGTTCGACGGGACGACCCAAAGGCGTCGCTATCCAGCATCGCAACGCCGTCGCTTTCCTCCACTGGGCGCACTCGCTCTTTACCCCGCAGCAACTCTCCGC
>DASPJG010000087.1:0-2793 GCA_035628755.1 Pyrinomonadaceae bacterium | reverse complement strand
GTCCCCTACCGAGACAACTGCGCCGATCTGGAACTGACGACCGGCGACGTGAGGGCTGCTCCCGTCGCCGCGAGCCGCGCTCTGCTCGTGACGGGTTCCGGCCTCAGCCGCCAGCCGAGCCGCGATGCGACCTTGTTTGCGGCGGAGACGGCGCGCGCCAACGGCAACCGCGTCGTCCTCGACCTCGACGTGCGCGCCGAACTGTGGCCGGACATGCGCGCATACGCCGCTGCCATCCGCTCGATCCTGCCGCTCACGGATGTCGTCATCGGCACGGCGGAGGAAGTTGCGGCAGCCGTCACGCGAGATGGCGGCGAGGATGAGCGCGCCGGGGCGACGATGGCGGCGGCAGAGTCGGCGGGCGCGTCCGGCGACGCGTTGAGGGGCAAGGCGGAAGAGTTGCTCGCCGCCGGATCGGCGGACGCCGTCGTCGTCAAGCGCGGCGCGCGCAGCACGCTCGTCTGCCCGCGCGGCGGGGAGACAATCGAGGCCGCGACGTTCCCCGTCGAGGTGCTGAACGTGCTCGGCGCGGGAGACGCCTTCGCGGGCGGCTTCCTCTACGGCTATCTGAAAGGTTGGGACTGGCAGCGTGCGGCGCGGATGGGAAACGCCTGCGGGGCAATCGTCGTCACGCGTCACGGCTGCGCCAACTTCATGCCTTACGAACAAGAGGCTTTAGCATTCATACAGGAAAGAGGAGGGTTTTAAAGTTTGTCATTTGACTATCAGAAGTTTCTTCCATCGACGGTGTTGGAACAGGTCACAGAGTTGCGCGTGAGCGACCCCGAACTGCCGTTCCGCGTGGCGCGCGCGAGAAAGCGGCGCGAACAACTTGCCCCCAAAGGCAAGCTCAACATCTTGGCCTCTGACCACCCGGCGCGGCGCGTCGTGCGCGTCGGCGACGATTCGTTTCGCATGGCGAACCGGCAGGAGTATCTGGCGCGCACGCTGCGCGTCTTGCAGAGCGAGGCGGTAGACGGCGTGCTCGCTACGATGGACATCATCGAAGACCTGCTCGTCATCCACGACCTCTTGAAGCGCGCGGGCGGCGTGGCCTTTCTCGACAACAAACTGCTCATCGCCAGTCTCAACCGCGCCGGGCTGTTGGGCAGCAGTTGGGAAATAGACGATCCGATGAGCGGCCCCAGCCCTGCGGCCTGCGCCGCGTGGGGCTTGGACGGCACGAAAGTTTTGCTGCGCCTGTGCGACGCCGAACCGGACTCGTTGAAAACCCTGCTCGCCACCGTGCGCGCGATCAGCGAGCAGAACGCGTTGAAAATTCCGATGTTTCTCGAATCGCTGCCCGTCGCCAAAGTCGAAGGCGGCTACAAGATCATCAAGACGGCAGAGGAGTTGACCCGCACGGCGGGCGCGGCCTCCGCGCTCGGCGACAGCAGCCGCTACCTCTGGTTGAAACTGCCTTACTGCGAAAATTACGAGATGGTAGCGCGCGCCACGACGCTGCCGATCCTGCTGCTCGGCGGAGACCCGGTCGGGGACGTGCGCCCTTTCCTCGGCGAACTCGCCGCCGGGCTGAAGGCCGGGTCGAACGTGCGCGGCGCGCTTGTCGGGCGCAACGTGCTCTTCCCCGGCGACGGCGATCCGCTGGCGGCTGCCGAAGCCGCGGGCGGCCTCGTCCATCAGGGGTGGAGTCTCGAACAGTCGCTCGACGCTCTTGAGACACACGCGGGCGACGGGATGGACTGGCTGGCACGTCTCACCTGACCGCACAGCGGTTGAAGACTTTAGCGGAGAGCTTCCACGTCGGCGGGCGAGAGCGGGCGCACTCGCTCGCCGCGCAGGATGAAATGGAGGCGCGCGGTCTGCTCCAACTCCTCAGCGCGGTCGCTCGCTTCTGACAGCGTCGCGCCCGCGCAGATGAGGCCGTGATTGCGAAGCAGCATCGAGTGGTGCGCCGGGGCGACGCCTTCGATGGCGCGCGCCAGATCGGGCGAACCCGGCTTGTAGTAGGGAAGCACGGCGAGCGGGGCGACGCGCATGAAATAGTAAGGCGTGAGCGGCGCGAGGTCGCTCTCGCCCTCGAAGGATTCGAGGCAGGAGAGCGCGACCGCGTAGAGCGAATGCAGGTGGACGATGGCGCGCGCTTCGTCTCGCTGTCTATAGATAGCCGTGTGGAACGGGTGTTCTTTCGAGGGGCGATTGTCGTTGAGCAGGTTGCCGTGCAGATCAATGCGGGCGAGACGCGCGGGCGTCAGGCTGCCGAGCCGCTGGCCGGTCGGCGTGATCCAGACCTCGTCGCCGAGCCGGAGAGAGATGTTGCCCGTCGAGCCGTGTGCATATCCCCGCTCGAAAAGGCTGGCGGCCATCTCGCAGAGTTGTTCCAACAACGAATTGTCCATCGCATCAACTTTCCCTGTCGCAGCAAGAATCAACGAAGCGAAAAATATCTATAGCAGACTAAGGGTTGATCTCATGAGAAAAATCTGCGCGGCGTTCATCTCACTGTCGCTCCTGATCGTCGCTCCCATCGCCGCGCAGCAGCCCGCCGCGCCTGCTGCGCCCGCCGTCGAACGGCGCGTCGAGTCTATTCTTGGCCGGATGACGTTGGAGGAAAAGATCGATCTGATCGGCGGCGTTGACGACTTCTTCATAGGGGGCGTCGAGCGGCTCGGGCTTCCGCGCCTGAAGATGGCTGACGGCCCGGCGGGCGTGCGCAATTTCGGGCCTGCGACGGCGATGCCCGGCGGCATCAGTCTGGCCGCGACGTGGAACCCCGCGCTCGTCGAGCGCGTCGCCACGGAGATCGGGCGCGACGCGCGAGCCAAAGGCGTC
>DASPJG010000086.1:0-5764 GCA_035628755.1 Pyrinomonadaceae bacterium | reverse complement strand
CTCGTCGCGAGGACGACGGGGCGCGCACGCGTCGCCTCTCCGGCGCGCGCCGGATCACTCGCGTCTGCGCGCGCTATCTCCGCCAGACGCGAAGCGACGCGCGCCTGTTCGTCGCGCGCACGGTTGACGGGCGCGAAGCGGCGCGTCGTCGCGGCCAACTCGAACGCAGCCCAACCGTAAGCCGCCAGCGCGACGCAGAACAACACAGCGGGGGTGTTAAAGCGTCGCCATAGCGGCGGAGGGCGGTGCGTCGCCGACGCGCTTTCCGCCGGGGTCGCGCCGCTTTCGTCTCCCGTCCGGGCGTAGAGCGCGACGGCAAGTGTGAGCGCGACGAGCGAGAGATAATTCAGGACGTAATCCGCGTAGTGAACGGGTTGGAGCGAACGCCCGGTGAGGAGTTGTTGATTGAAGACGACGAAGGGCGTGAGCGCGAACGACGCGGCGAAGAGAAACCTCGCGCCCCGCACTTCGACGCGCCTGCGCCACACGCACGCGGCGAGCACGACGAGCGCGACGAGCGCGACGATCTCCGGCGCGCGAAAGAGATCGGGCGCGTGCGTGAACTTCAACACCTGCACCTTGTCCATCGTCGCGGCGCGGCGCGCGAGCAGCACGGCGTAGGGCGCGAGCGACGCGCAGGCGAGCGCGCCCGTAGTCAGGAAAACTTTTGCGGCGTGCGTTTTGCCGTCTCCCGGGCGGGCGGCGAGCCAGAGCAGCGCGAGGCAGGCGAGCCACGCGGCGGCGGTCGTCCAGAGATAAAAGTAGGAGTAGACGAGCAGCGCGAAAGTCGCGCCCGCAGCGACCGAATACGAGAGCGCGCCGCGCCGCGACGCGTGCGTGAGCGCGCGCCAGACGAGCGCGCAGAAGATGTAGAGGAAGGGAAAGGGCAGCGCGGGCACGTAGCGACGCAGGAACGGCAGGTAAGCGTGAGACGCGCGCAGCTTGAGGAGCGGCGCGAGGCTCACCTGCCCGGATGCGAGCGCGCCGAGACACAGGATGATGATTGCGCCACACGCCGCGAGCCGCGCATCCGCGAGAAGCAACGTGAGCAGCCAGAAGAGCGCGAGCGTGCTGGCGAAGGCGACGAGGGGGCTGAGCGCGATGAAGACGGTCGAAGCGTCGAGGCCGAGAGAGCGCGCGGGCAGCGCGAGCGCGTAAGGCGGCGCGAACTGGATCGAGAAAAGGGATTCGGCGAGCGGCGTAGCGGCGGAATCGTCAATCCCGGCGTAAGGATCGCACAGGCGCGGGCGGCCTTCGATGAGCGCGGCGAGATAGGCGGCGTAGGCCGTCTCGTCGCCGTCGAAGGAGGCGTATGCGCCGTGCCAGTCGCCGCCGCGCGCGTACCACAGGTGTGCCTGCGGAAGCATGGCGAGCAACATCATGGCGATGGCCGCCAGCACGCCGGGACGCCAGCGAAAGTTTCTCTGCATGGTGGCGAAGGGGGCTCGCTTCAAAATGTCGGCTACAAACTCAGGGCGGGTGATTATAACTTCTCCCGGCGCGCATGCACGGGCGGGCGCGCCGAATATTCGACAGCCCGCCGGGAGCGTGCGCGTCGGGCGCGTGAAGGTAAGTGTTGACAAGAAGTGTGGCGCAAGCGAAGATGCCGGGCAATCTCGCCGGTCTATTCTTCAGTCGCGCGCCGTTGATATGGACGTTCTCATGGGCGGCAACCCGCTCGACGAAAGGCTCGTTCACGAAGCAGCCGCGAGTTGAAGCATTTGCAAGTCTTTGTAAAACTGTAAGTCTCTGTAAAACTCCTTCTCTATGTCAACGACTGTTTACGAAGACGACACTAGCGCGCCGGAGCCTTCGGCGCGGCTCGCAGCGATGTGCGCCTGCCTGCTGATGCTTGTCGCGCTGGTTGACTCGCAGGTTGTCGCCGCCATCACGCCGCAGATCGCCGCCGGGCTCGGCAGCGCGAAGACGAGCGTGGCGGCGAGCGTGATGGTTTACGCGCTGGCAGCGGCGGCGGTCGCGCTCGTGCTCGGCAGGAGCGGGGGGCGCGTGAACCCGGTGCGCTGGCTTCCGGCGTCAGCCGCTATCTTCGTCGCGGCGAACGCGCTCGCGGCCTTCGCGCCGCACGTCGCTCTCTTCTGGACGGCGCGCGCACTGGCCGGACTGGCCGGTGGATTGGTGAGCGCGCTCGTCATCGCCGCGCTCGCGGACGCTTCCAGCTACGCGCGACGCGGCAAGCAGATGAGCGGCGTGGCCGTCGCATATTTTCTCGCGCCCGTGCTCGGCGTGCCGTTGGGCGCGTGGCTCGCGGGGCGTTTCGGCTGGCGCGTGGTCTTCGCCGCATCTGCCGTGCTGGTCGCCGTCGCAGGTCTGCTCGTGCGGCAGTTTCCGCTCCCGGGCGCGAATACTGTGACGCGCGACGAAGCCACGGGCGACGCGCGCGGGCGACTGAAGAAAGCTGACGAACAGGCGACGGGGCGCGTGTCGCTGTGGCAACTGGCGATGCGCTCGCGTTCGACGCGGCGCGGCATCGTCAGCGCGTTCTTCGTCTCCGGCGGGCTTGTCGGGCTGACGACTTATCTCGGCACCTGGCTCTCCGACGCGTTTCGCGCGGGCGCGCGCGAGGTCGGGCTGATCTACGCGCTGGCCGGGGCGGGCGCGGTGGCGGGCGGCGCGCTCGGCGGCCTGCTCGCCGACCGTTACGGCAAAAGACGCGTCGCCATCCTGAGCAGCGCGTTGATGATCTTTCTGGTGCTCGTCTTGCCGACGTTCAACTGGGGCGTGCGGCTCTGGGCGATCATCGGCGCGACGGCCTTTCTCGCCGCGCTGCGCGTCGCGCCGCTGCAAGCCCTGATTACGGAACTCGTCGCCGCCTCGGAGCGCGCCACCTACGTCGCCCTGCGCAACGGCGCGTCGCAACTCGGAATCGCGCTCGCAGTCGCGGCGGGCGCGCGTCTCTATCCGCGCTACGGGCTGGCGGGCGTCGGCGCGATGTGCGCCATTCTCACGCTCGGCGCGACGCTCAGCATGCGCAAACTCGCAGACCCGCACGACGACGACCCGGCGCGCGCGGGCGACGATCCCGCGCCGCATGCCGCCGTCGCCTCCGGCGACGCACCACCGGCTGTCGAAAAAGATCAACGCACCCGCCGTCGTTTCAGCGTTGGGAGCATCGCGCGAAAACTCTCCGCCGTCTTGCTCGCGCTTGTTCTGCTGCTCACGCTCGGTTTGCCGTGGCTCTTGAGTTTCGCCATCACGAAGGCGGGCACGCGCCCCGGCGAGCGCGACCGCACCGACACGCCCGCCGCGCACGGCGCGACTTTTGAACCCGTCTCTTTCACTTCGACGGACGGCAACACGCTCTCCGGCTGGTATCTCCCGGCCAACGGCGCGCGGCGGCGCGTGACGTTCGTGATGACGCACGGCCTGTTTCGCTCGCGCTACGAGATGCTCGAACGCGGCCTCGACTTGTGGCGCGAGGGCTACGGCGTCCTGCTCTACGACCTCCGGCGACACGGCGCGAGCGCGGCGGAGTTTTCCACCATCGGTTACAACGAGCGGCACGACGTGGCGGCGGCCTTTCGATTCGTGCGCGCGCGCGAACCCGGCAACCGCGTCGTGCTGATGGGCGTCTCAATGGGCGCGGCGGCGACGCTCTTGGCGGCCTCTGAAATTCAGGACGAAAAACTGCTCGGCGTCGTCGCCGAATCGAGCTTCCTCTCGTTTGCCGACACGGCGCGCCACCACGTCCGATTGATCGGCCTCCCGACTTTTCCTTTCGCGACGCTCTTGATAAAGTTCACTTCGTGGCGTTTGAACTTCGCGGCGGAGGATTTCGATCTCGTGCGGGCGACAGGAAAAATATCGCGCCCCATCCTCTTTATCGGCGCGACGAGGGACGTGCGGATGCCGAACGCCACCGTGCTTGAACCGCTCTACGCGGCGGCGCACAGCGCGGGCAAACGCAAATTTATCGTCGAGGGCGCGACGCATGGACACGCCTACGACGAGTCGCCGGAAACTTACATCAAGGCCGTGAATGAGTTTGTCGAGTCAATCCAGTAACGCTAGCGCGCCGCGCTGAAACTGCGAAGGCGGCGCACACGTATCAAACTGTTATTCAAGCGGAAACCATTCACAGGCAGGGCGAGCCAGACCGTCTCGATCAAAATCCACTATGGCGACCGCACGCTGGCAGAGAAACTCACGCTCCGGTAGTTTGTTTGCGCGTGAGTTGCCGACAGGAGAATTGACATGAGTGAAAAGAACCCGGCGGAGGCGGCCAACATCACCGGCACCGCCTCTGCCACGACGGCGGGCGAGAACGGCGCGAACGCTTCCTCAACCGCCAAACTGCATGACGTTGCTGCCGACGTGGAAGGCGTCACGCTCGACACGGGGCGTTTGATCCCGGTGGCGCAGGACGAGGCGACGAATTCCTACTCCATGCTCGAACCGCGCATGAAGAAGGTCTACGGCGCGTACTACAAAGAGTTGTACTACACGCCGGAGCGGCGCATCCTCGACCCGAAAGTGCAGGAATTGATCTCGATTGCCGCCTCGCTCGTGGCGAAGTGCGACGGCTGCATTGACGGCCACATGAAAAAGGCGCTCGCCCTCGGCGCGACGAAGGAAGAGATCAGCGAGACGATCTGCATCGCCGCCGCCATCAACGCCGCCGCCATGATCGATCTCAGCGACCGCACCGCCGCGCGCCTCGGCCTGAACCATTTTCCGGCGAAGCCTCCCGCGAAGGACTGACGGCGGGAGTAATTTGCGATGAGCGAAGGGTTAAGCGGTATCGAACATCGCCGCCGGGCGACACCCGGCGTGGCGGCGTGGTCGCGGCGCGGGCGCAGTAGTAGTAGCGACGGCGCGCGCTGGTCTGCGATGGGTGTGACTTGCGCGTGGATGTTATTGCTGTTGCTGCTGCCGACTTCGTCCGCGTGCTTCGCGCAGGAGACGAAAGTTCCGGCGGCGGCGAGCGCGCCCGACGGGAAGCGCAGCAGCAACCCGTCTGCCGGGCGCATCGAATACGCGGAGTTCCCGTCGGCGAGTCTCGGACGAAACGTGCGCTACGCCGTCTCGCTCCCGCCTTCGTATGACAAAAACAGTTCGCAGCGTTACCCGCTCGTCATCTTCCTGCACGGCCTGAACAACGACGAGCGCGATTGGGAGAGCCGCTGCATCGAGACGAAGCTGGAATCTCTGCGCGCGGCCTCGAAGGTGGGCGAGTTCATCGTCGCCATTCCCTACGGCGCGAACAGTTTTTACCTCAACGCGCGGGACGGCACGCGCTACGAAGACGCCATCGTCCGCGACTTCCTGCCCTTCGTGGATAAAACTTACCGCACGCTTCCCTCGCCGCGCTCGCGCCTCATCGAAGGCATCTCGATGGGCGGCTACGGCGCGCTCCTGATCGCCTTCAAGCATCCCGAACTTTTCGCGGGCGTGGCCGCGCACAGCGCCGCGCTTTTCGACGAACTGCCGCAAGCCCCGAAGTCGCCCGAAGACCGCAGCGGGAAGTATCGCTACGACCTCGCCACGAAACTCTTCGGCGCGCCGCCCGACCCCGCGTTCTTTCAGGCCAACAACCCGCTCCACCTCGCGCGCACGAACGCCTCGGCCATCAAGCGTCTGAAGATTTATTTCGACATCGGCGAGAGCGACCGCTATGGTTTTGAGCGCGGCAACGCGCAACTTTCCGCCGTGCTAAAAGCGGCGGGCGTCGCGCACGAATACACGCTCGCGCCCGGCGCGCACGGCTGGTCGTTTCTTGCAGACCGTAGCGAACCCGCCTTCACCT
>DASPJG010000085.1:0-3745 GCA_035628755.1 Pyrinomonadaceae bacterium | reverse complement strand
GTTGCAGGGCGTCGAGACCGGCAGCATGAAGCCGAGGCTCGCGCCCATCGTCGCGCCGAGCGCGGGCTCCAGCGGGTCTGCGCCCTGCGCCTTCGCGATGGCGATGACGACGGGCACGACCATGTTGGCCGAGGCCGTGTTCGAGGTCGCCTCCGAAGTGACGACCGCCACCACGACCGACGCGAACAGCAGCCCCGTCCCGCCGCTCACCGGGAGCAGCCCCGTCAGCCCCCGCCCGACCGCCTCGGCCAGCCCCGTCTGGAACGAGAGCACGCCCAGCGCGAACCCGCCGCCGTAGAGCAGCACCACGCCCCAGTCAATCTTCACCGCCTCGTCCCAGGTGATCGCGCGCTCGCCCGGCCTGTCGCCCGGCAAAAGAAACAACAGCATCGCACCGGCCACCGCCGCCACCGCTTCGGGCACGCGCCGGTTCACCGACTGGTAGATCGCACTGTTGTCGCCCGCGACGAGCGCGATTAAACCGGGCACGACCCAGAGCGCGACCGTTGCGAGAAAGGCGACGAGAGTTGATTTCTGCCCGCGCGTCCATGCGCCGAGCCGTGTGCGTTCGCGCGCGAGCATCTCGCTGCTGCCTTCGATCTCTTTGACCCCGGCGCGGCACAACAGGTTCAGGTAAAAGCTGAGATAGAGAAAGAGGATGATGACGACGGGCGTGCCGATTATCGCCCACTTGAAGAAGGGAAACTCGACGCCGAGTAGTTGGCGTATGAAGCTGAGGCCGATGACGTTGGGCGGCGTGCCGATGGGCGTGGCGAGGCCGCCGATGGAGGCGGCGAACGCGGTCATCAACATCAGGCCGGTGGCGTAGCGGCGGTTAATTTTGCTTCCGCCCTCCTGTTCGTTGTCGAAGAGGAAGGCGAGTATCGCCATGCCGATGGCGAACATCATGGCGGTCGTCGCCGTGTTGGAAATCCACGCCGAGAGAAAGGCCGTCACCGCGCCGAAGGCGAAGAGGATGCGTCCGGGGCGCGCGCCCACCCACTTGATTGAAAGCACGCCGAAGGCGAGACGCCTGTCCAGACGGTGCAGGAAGATCGCACGTGCGATGATGAACGACCCGATGAAGAGGAACATCAGCGGATCGGCGAAGGGCGCGAACACGTCGCGCGCCGGGGCGACGCGCATCGCCACACACGCCGCCGCGCCCGCCAGCGCAGTGACAGGCAGCGGCAGAGCCTCCGTCACCCACAGGATAACGACCGCCGCCATCACCGCCGCCAGACGGTGCGCCTCCGGCTTCAGCGCGGGCAGCGGCAGGAGCAGCAGCAGGATAAAGACGGCGGGCGCGAGCACGAGTCCGGCCATGCGCCGCGCGCGCTCGAAACGCGCCTCGCGTTCAGTGATCTGTTCGACCGCGTTGAGAGTTCTAGCCATAGTCAATTTATGAGAGAGCGCGCCTCGCCCCGGAGTTGCTATCTAGAGCGACGCGCACATGGTCGGAAGCTCGCGCTGTGCGCCCGTTGGTCGCCGCGATTGATAAATCTCGATCCATTCTGCGGCGTGCTACCCTATCATGTGTCCAAGCCGTTGATAAGCTACATTTCATCCCCGCCGCGCCCGGCAACGGGTGACGGTTTCACCTGACGGGCAGGAGTGATTCTGAACAAACGCGAGGCGACCGCCCATGTGCGGAGGGCGACCGCTGCCTCTGCGGCGTCGGAACTTAGTCTTGCCGCAGGCAACTTTGCACGCTCTCGCTCATCTAATTCCGAGACGCCCCCGCGACCCAAACACTTATAAAATCAGGGAGTTTATTGAATAAATGACGCGAAAATTTTTTCTCGCCTTAGCTATTTCTCTGTCACTTTTCGGCGCGACCGCGGGGCTTGCTCAGACGGGCGCGGCAATTCAAAATCGCGGGCATGCGCCGACGCGCCCTGACGGCCTTGGCCGGCTCGACCTGCGCGTGGCCGATGCGCAGGGGCAACCCATCCGTGGCGCGCAGGCCAAACTCACCTCGGAGCGTCCCGGCGGTTTCCTCTGCGAGACGTGGAACACCTCCGATGCGCGCGGCGTGGCCGTCCTCCCGCCGTTGCATGTGGGCAAGCTGAAGTTGGTGGTGAAAGCTGCGGGCTACCGGACGCAAACTTTCGACATCGCCCCGAGCGCGCTCTCCCAGCCCGTGCGCGTGACGCTCACACGCGCCTGAAACGCGCGACGAAATAATTAAACCAAAGCCCGCGCCGTTTGGAAGTTCCGACTTCCGGCGGCGCGGGCTTTATCGCTTTCCGTGGTCGGCGGCGGTTAGGAACGCAGTTGGATGTTGTAGGTTTTGATTTTGGAGTTGAGCGTCGTCGCGTTCATGCCGAGCAGGCGCGCGGCGCGGGATTGGTGGCCGCCGGTTTGTTCGAGGGCACGGCGAATGAGATCAACTTCAAAGCGCCGCACTTCGTCGTAGAAGTCTATGCCGCGACCGACATCCACGCCCGCCGCGCTCTCGCTCGTGCTCGCGCCGAGCGATTTCTGCGGTTCGCAAATTTCCGTGGGCAGGCATTGACACGTCACCTCGTCGGTGGGCGCGATGACGACCGCGCGCTCCATGACGTTCTCCAGCTCGCGGACGTTGCCCGGCCAGGTGTAGGCTTCCATCAGGGCCAGCACCTCGGGCACGAGTTGGTCTGAGATATGACGCCCGTTCTCCTCATTGTACTTGCGTATGAAATGCTGCGCGAGCGGGAGGATGTCTTCGCGGCGTTCGCGCAAGGGCGGCAGCTCGATGGGCACGACGGCGAGACGGTAGTATAAATCTTCGCGGAAAGTTCCCTGCCTGACGGCCTCTTTGAGATCGATGTTGGTGGCGGCGATGATGCGCACGTCAACGCGCCGCGCCGTCGTGTCGCCGAGCGGCGTGAACTCGCGTTCCTGAATAACGCGTAAAAGTTTGGCCTGAGTTTCGGGCGGGATGTTGCCGATTTCGTCGAGGAAAACCGAGCCGCCGTCGGCCACCTCGAACAGCCCCTTCTTCGCGGCGAACGCGCCCGTGAACGCGCCGCGCGTGTGGCCGAAGAGTTCGGATTCGAGCAGGTCGGAAGGGATGTTCGAGGAGTTGACCGGCATGAACGCCTTCGCGGCGCGCTGGCTCTGGTCGTGGATGGCGCGCGCGAGGATTTCCTTGCCCGTCCCCGATTCGCCCGTGATGAGCACGGTCGAGCGCGCGGGCGCGACCTGATCTACGAGTTGAAAGATCGCCTGCATCTTCTCCGAGCGACCGATGATGCCCCGGTTGACGTTGCGCCCCAGCGCGCGCCGGAGCGTCTGTCGTTCCTCTTCCTTGCGCCGACGCTTGACGCCCGCCGCAATCGTCGCCGTCACCTGCTCGTTCTTGAAGGGCTTGCGGATGCAGCCGAACGCGCCGCGCTCCCACGCGGCGACCGCCGTGTCGAAAGTGGCGTAGGCCGTGATCATCACGACGACGGCCTCGGCGTCAACCTTCTGAATCTCTTCGAGCGCGCGCAGGCCGCCCATGCCCGGCATCGAAACGTCTAAGAGCACCACGTCGTAAGCGCGCCGCCCGTAACATTCCAAGCCCTCCTCGCCCGTCTTCGCCAGATCGACGCGATAGCCCTCCGCCGACAGCAGCGTCTCCAGCACGTCACGCATAATCTCCTCGTCGTCAACGACGAGCACTGAACCCTTCTTCGCCATAAGACAATTAAAACAGTGACGGGCGACAAGTGACAAGTGACAAAGGCCGTGAATCGTGAATCGTGAATCGTAAATAGAC
>DASPJG010000084.1:0-3054 GCA_035628755.1 Pyrinomonadaceae bacterium | reverse complement strand
CGTTTGACTGGTACACGTCGGCGGTCGTCACCATCGCCGTGCCGCCTTTTTCGTCCGTCAGCATGACGCCGTTGCCGTGCATCATCGCCGTCAGCGTGCCGCCGCTGACGGTCTTGAAAGTGGCGCGCCCGCCGCCCTTTTTGATGGCCTGCGCGATCTTCTTAGAGTCCATCCGTCCGGCGACGACGTGATAGGTCAGAATCTTGGTGAGCATCGCCTTGTTCTCAGGCATAACGAGCGTGTCCACCGTCCCGGCGGGCAACTTGGCGAACGCATCGTCGGTCGGCGCGAACACGGTGAAAGGGCCTTTGCCCGAGAGGGTCTCGACCAGACCGGCGGCCTTGACGGCGGCCACGAGCGTCTTGTGGATCGGCGACTCGACGGCGTTCTCGACGATTGTTTTCGTCTTGTACATCGCCGCGCCGCCGACGGTCGGGTTGCCATTCGTCTTCTTACTGTTATTCATCATCTGCGCCGAAGCGGTCGCGCCCGTCAAGGCCAGAGCGAACATGCAAAGCATCAAGGTCAGGAAAGTCTTCTTCATTTTTGTCCCTTTCGATCTTCAAACTGTTTGTAATTGCTCTCGATAACACGACCCGTCGCGCGCTATGGCGGGCAAGCCCGCGCGCCGCGACCGCGTCTCATCAGAACGGAAAAATTTTCGGCGCGCAAAACTTGCAATCATTGTCCGCGCGTCTGTGGGAGTTACGCGGGCGGCGGGCGCGGCGGTTTTACTCCGGGCGCGCAAAAAGACGCCGGACTCTTGCTTAACCGTCACGTTTTGATGTTTAGTTTGTCCGCATGAAAAATTTCGGCGAGACCTCGACGACCACGGCGACTGAAGTTGTGCCGACGCCGCCCGGCGAACGCGCAACCGGCGCGGAGACGGCGCGCGAGGCCATGCCGCTCGCGCACGAGGCGATTCACGAGACGGTGGCGCGGGTGCTCGGCGCGCAGAGCGCGCGCGGCCTGCTGCTCGACGTTCCGGCGGGAGAAGGCGCGCTCGCCGCGAGGCTTCAGCGCGCGGGCTTCGCGGTTCGCTGCTGCGATCTCTACCCGCAGATTTTTCGCCTGCCGGGAGTCGAGATCAAAGGCGGCGACCTCTCCGCAACGCTTCCCTATGCGGATGAAAGTTTCGACTTCATCACCTGCGTCGAAGGGTTGGAGCACATCGAGAATCCGCAACAGGCGGTGCGCGAGTTTGCGCGCCTGCTCCGCGCGGGCGGCCAACTCGTCGTCACCGTCCCGAACATCCTCAACATCGAGGAGCGCATCAAGTGGCTGCTCCACGGCTACACCTCGCACTTCAAACCGATCTCGCGCGAAGCCCTCGCGCGCGTGCGTGCGGAGCTTGGCACGATGGAAGAGATGGCCTTGCACATCAACCCGATCTCTTATGCCGAACTTCGCTACACGCTCGAAAAGTACGGCTTCGAGATCGCGCAACTCTACCGCGACAAGCCCAAGGCGCACCTGTGGCTTTACTGGCCGCTCGTCGCCCTGATCCGTCTCCTCGCGCGCTTCGCCTCCGCCGAACGGCGGCGTGAGCGTTGGACGGCGGAGTTACAGTCTGACGAAATCCTGCTCGGCGGGAACACTCTGATCGTCCACGCCGTCAAACGAGCAAACACATGAGCAAACTCTCCCACATGGACGAAGAAGGGCGCGTGACGATGGTGGACACGAGCGCGAAGGAGGCGACGGCGCGCCGCGCGCTGGCCTCGGCGCGCGTCCTGATGTCGGCTGAAACCGTCGAGGCCGTGCGCGCGCACCGCACGCCGAAGGGCGACCCTTTGGAGACGGCGCGGCTCGCCGGGATCATGGCCGCCAAGCGCACCTCCGAACTCATCCCGCTCTGCCACCCGCTCGCGCTCACGCACATCGAGGTGCGCGCGCAAATAGAGGACACGGGCGTCTATATCGAAGCCGAGGCCGCGACGCGCGCCGGAACGGGTGTGGAGATGGAAGCGTTGACCGCCGCCTCGGTCGCGGCCTTGACGGTCTACGACATGTGCAAGGCTCTCGACAAGGCGATGACGATCACGGAGGTCAGGCTGGAACGAAAGACGGGCGGCAAATCGGGCGACTACGAAAGGGATCAGCCGTAAGCGCGAAAAGGGGAAAAGCCGGGTTAAAAACGCGAGGAACATCAGGAGGCCGCCGGGCGTTTATAGTTGTGCCTTCGTGAGTTGAACGCCGCGCCTGCTCTTTCACCTTTTTACTTTTACGTTTTTCCGTCCTTCGTCGTAGAATGAGGCATCACCGGAGGCGGGAAAGTTTAGCAATCGGTCGAGCGGAGAGTTTGAGATGAAAATGACGAGAATGAAGATCGCACACGACGCGCGCCCGCAGGTGCGGACGCTGCTCATCGCCACGTTAATCACGCTGGCGCTCTGGTTCCTTCCCTACACCAGCTTTTTGACCTACCCGTTCCGCCTCTTCGTGACCTTCATACACGAAGGCGGGCACGCGCTGGCCGCCGTCCTGACCGGAAGTTCGGTGCAAAGTCTGAGCGTCGCCATTGACGCGAGCGGGCTGACCGAGACGCTGACCCCGCAGGGCGGATTCTTCTCGCGTTTCTTCATCTCAAGCGCGGGCTATCTCGGCACGATAGCCTTCGGCGCGCTCCTGCTCTGGCTCGTGCGCCGCAAGGTGAAAGCGCGCGTCGTGCTGGTCGGCTCGGCTCTCGTCATTCTCGGCCTGACGGTCGTCTTCGGCTTCATCGCGCCGCTCGCCAACCTGTCGCTGCAACCGTTCACGGTGCTGGCGGGCGTCACGATCTCCGCCGGGCTGCTGGCGGCGGCGAAATACGCGGGCTTGCGCGCGGCCAACTTCCTCGTCGGGTTCCTCGCCGTGCAGTGTGTTCTGAACGCGGTGTTCGATTTGAAGAACGTGTTGTGGATGTCGGTTGCGACCAACCAGCAGACCGACGCGATGAACATGGCGGACGCGACGGGCATTCCGGCGATCTTCTGGTCGCTCATCTGGATCGGCATCGCCGTGCTGTTACTCTCGACGGCGATGCGCGCCTACGCCGTCAGCCGC
Organism: Pyrinomonadaceae bacterium; assembly: GCA_035628755.1. Taxonomy (GTDB): domain Bacteria; phylum Acidobacteriota; class Blastocatellia; order Pyrinomonadales; family Pyrinomonadaceae; genus JAIVJZ01. Next base: position 9 of record DASPJG010000084.1, on the reverse strand, counting down.
AACAGCCCG
>DASPJG010000083.1:0-9760 GCA_035628755.1 Pyrinomonadaceae bacterium | reverse complement strand
AAGGCGACGTTGTCGCTGCCCATGCTGATGAACGAGCGCGCGAGGCCGAAGACAACCTGCGGCAACCCGCGATTCTGCACGAGGTGGTGCGACGACGCCACAACCCACTCCCTGAATCCGCCCACCGTGTAAATCCCTATGCCGACCGCCACGGCGATGAACAACACCCCCGTGAACAACCCGAACGCGAGCGACGTGTAAATCGAGAGCCGCCAGAGTTGCGTTCGCCGCCAACCGTACAGCGCGAGCGGCGCACAGACCACCCCCGGCACAGCCCACAGGTACGGAACCCACAGGCCGACCGCGCCCGCAAGCGCGAGTCCCGCCAGCGTTGCCGTCAACCACGGGCGCGTAGCGGCGCGTTCCCCGCCATCACGCACGAGCAGGTACAGGCCGAGCAGCAGGAGAGCCAGCCCCGGCACATACGAGCAGCCCGTCTGCGTGTAATTCAAAAACGCCTGCGTGAAGATGAAGGCGACGGTGGCAACGTGGACGACCCATGCCCGGTCGCAGATGCGGCTGAGCAGCAGGTGCATCACGACGACGCTCAACAATCCCGCGAGCCAGTTGAGCGCGACCATCGCGTAGACGGCGGCGGGGCTGAGGTCGGAGCCGACCGACATTTGCGCGAGCGGCCTGAGCGCGGGGAAGGCCGCGACGCCCAACGGACGCCACAGCAAATGCCCGAACTCCCACAGCGAATAATTCCCCGTCGCCTCCCACAGTTGATAACCTTTGCCGCCCGCCACGTTCGCCACCATCGCGGCGTAAAACGACGTGTCGCCCATGTAGAAAGCGTCGGTCAGCCACATCGTCACAACATAGACGGCGACCGGCAGGGCGACGTGTCGCCAAGACCATCTCGTCGCCACGCCAGCCAACTCGTTCGCAGCGGGCGCAGCATCAGCCTGCCCGGTCGTTCGTGCTTCGATGTCAGAGGTTCGGGTCAAAATTCTTCGCCTTCGATTCCCAAAAACTTTAGAACGCGATTCAAAACTTTAAACTGTCTTCCCTTCGCGCCTTTGCGTGAGTTTTCTTTTTGATGAGCACAAGTTTCACGCAAAGGCGCGAAGGCGCAAAGAAAACAGAAGGGGGGGGTTTGAAACGCACCCTCAATGCTTGCGCCCGATGGCGATGAGCGAGAGGCCGAAGGGCGGCGGCAGCGCGCGCTCCACGCGCTCCGCCCACGGCGCGATGAACTTGTCGAAAACCTGTATCTGGGCGGCGTTCTCTTCCTTGATCTTCCGCACGCGGTTGTTCCAGAACCAACCGGCCATGCCGATCACGTTCATGTAAAACGCGCTCTCCACCTCGAACCCGGCCTCGCGCATGCGCGGCAGCAAATCCTTTCTGGTGTAGCGGCGATAGTGTTCGATGGCGCGGTCAATCGTGCCGTAGAGAAACTGGAACGCCGGGACGAGCAGGATGACGCGCCCGCCCGGCACGAGCACCGAATGCATGAAGGCGAGAGCCTTCGCGTCGTCTTCGACGTGTTCAAGCACGTTGATGCAGATCACGGTGTCGAAATTGTATTCGTGCAAGGCGCGTTCGGGCGGCGCGGCCAAGTCCATCTGCACGGGCGCGCCCTTGAGTTGCGCGCCGAGACGCTGCTGCAAATAGTCAACGCACATCTGGTACTTGTCGGAGGCGACCACGAGTTCGCGATCCAAAAGCAACTCCGTGAAGTTGCCGATCCCCGCGCCTACTTCGAGGATGCGCTGGCCGATGTACGGCTCCATGCGTTTGTACATCCAGTTGCGATAATTGTTCGCCGCCGCCATCACTTCGAGGTCGGCCACCATGATGCCGTCGCTGCCGAGAGTCTGTCCGTCGCCCATCGTTTTCACTGTCTCCATCTTCACTGTCTCCCCTCGCCCCTGTCCTTCTGCAACTGCGTGCGCAACTCGTCGAGCATCGTGCGCAACTGGTGATCGAATTCCTGCGACCGCCGCACGATGGTGTGCAGCACCAGCCCGATGGTGATGGACAGCATCCCGGCGAGCGTCAGCCCCACGGCCAGCACCGCCGAGGGCAGCCTGAGCACCAGTCCCGTCTCGAAGAATTCGATGACAACGACGAGACCGGGAATGAAACCGAGCGCGCAGAGGAAGAGTCCAATCGCGCCGAAGAAGGTCAGCGGTTTGTAGTCGCGAAAGAGCGCGAGGATCGTGTTCAGGATGCGCAGCCCGTCGTGGACGATGCGAATCTTCGAGAAGCTGCCTTCGGGTCGCGTCGTCAGGTCAACCGGCACTTCCACGACGCGATAGCCGCGCTCCAGAGCCTTGATCGTGAGTTCGGTTTCGGTCTCGAAGCCGCCGCCGAACAACGGCACGCCCTTGACGAAGCGACGGCTGAACACGCGGTAGCCCGAGAGCATGTCCGTGATCTTCACCTTGAAGACCGAGTTCAAGACCGAGAGGAACAACTTGTTGCCCGCCCGGTTCAGCGACTTGAACTGGCTCGAAGACTCGTCGTGCAAACGCGACCCGACGACCATGTCGGCCTCGTCTCTGAGCACCGGCTCGACGAGCGCGTGGACATCTGCGGGTGGGTAAGTGCCGTCGCCGTCAACCATGATGTAGATGTCTGCATCCACCTGCCGGAACATCGACTGCACGACGTAGCCCTTGCCCTGCCGCCGCTCGAAGAAGACTTGCGCGCCCGCCTCGCGCGCCAACTCGACCGTGCGATCCGTCGAGTTGTTGTCGAAGACGTAGATGTCCGCCTCCGGCAACTGCGCGCGGAACTGGCCGACGACTTCCCCGACCGTCAACTCCTCGTTGTAACAGGGAATGAGCACGGCAATCACCGGCTGCTGTCGCGCCCCGCGCGCGCGCGGCAAATCCGCCGCCACATAATCTTTTACCGCCGCCATGTCTCGCATCCTTTCAACCTTTCTTTCGCCCTTCGCAGACAGATCGCTCTCACTCACGCATTCGCCCGTCGCGGGACGCAAGGAGTTCTCTTACTTACAGCATCCCTGTGCGCCTCGCCGGAAGTAAATCTGGTAGAAGTTTTCGTCGTAGACCAGTTCGTATTCCTGCGTCAGCAGGTTGTTCATGTGCCGCGCGAGTTCCTCGCCCTCGCCGCCCGCGCGGTAATGCCTGATCGTCTCTTCGTACACGTCGTTGACGACGAGATAATCAGGCCGCTTGCCGGTATTGAAACCGAAACGCACGTCGTCGATCACACGGTCGTAGCCGAACTCGAAACCCAGCACCGCGCTCCCCATCACCTTCGTGTTGGTGGTCGAGTTCGCTTTTAAAAAGTTGACGGCAGCCATGTAGCTGCGCCCGTAGGCGTCGAGCTTCATGCGGTAGAGAATCCCGCCCGCCTGAATCGCGAGCAGGCCGCAGACGGGGAGCGCGAGCATCCACGCAGGCACGAAGCGCGTCGCGTAGCACCGGTAAATGAAGGCGGCGACGAGCGCGGTGTAGAGCGGGACGATGTGGACTAAATAAAAAGAGAGCTTCTGCCCGTCGAAGAATGTCAGCACGAGGAAGAATATTCCCGTCAGAATCAACAACGCGCGGTAGCCTCTATGCTCGCGAAGGCTGCGGAAGCTGAGGCAGCCCGCGAGCGAGACGACGTAGGCCAGCAGGACGAAACTCTTGATCCAGACGGGGCCGGACGTTCCCGGCGAGTGCGCGCCCAGCCCGAAGGCCGTCAGATACCGCAGAGTGATCTCGTTCTTGATCGCGCTGAGCGGCGAGGTCAGGCCGCTCATGCGCCCGCCCGTCGAGGCGTTGGCCGTAAACTGCGCCACGAAATCCGAAGGCGCTTGCAGGATGTACGCGCCCCAGCCGATTGCGCCGACGGCGTAAGGAATCGCGGCCAGCCCCAGATGCCGCCAGCCGAGGCGCGCGCGGTCGAAGTAGAAAGTGAGAAACAGGAGACCGGCGAAAAACGCCACGCCGCCGTTCGGGTGCGTCAGCCCGCAGGCGGCGACCAGAGTTTGACTGGCGAGGACGGCGCGCGCGAAGTTGCGTTCGCGCAGGTACAGGTAAGCGGCCAGCCCCGCCGCGCCGAGCGACATGCTCATCATGTCGCCCCGCCCGAACGAGGCCGCCATCACGAAAATGTAGTCGAAGGCGAGCAGCACGAAAGTCAGCAGCGCGACCCGTTCGTTGCCCGTCAAACTTCGCACGACGACGTACCACGCGAACAACGCCAGCACGCCGAAGACCGCCGACAGCATCCGCATCGAAAACAGACTGAACCCGAAAATTTTGTACCAGCCCGCCTGCGTCACCAGATGCAGCGGCATCACCCAGTAAGTGCGCCGCTCCAGCCCCTTGAAATTAGTCCCCGTCGTTTCCAGCACGGGCGTCGTCATCTCGCCGCGCGTGGCGAGGTTAAGTCCGGCCTGTGCGAACCACGCCTCGTCGCTCCACGGGCTTTTGGTCAGCGCGCTCCCGGCGGCCAGCGCGAGACACGCGCCCGCGACGATGCAGAGCAACAAAAGTTGCTGCTTTCCGGTCAACGAAAATCTCGTGCTCGCCACTACCCGCGCCCCCCGATCAGAGTTTCCAGCCCCGCGCCCGCCACCGCGCGCCCCGCCGCGCGCGCCGAGACGGCACGCCCGCACGCATCTGCGAACGCTTCGCTCACCTTGTCCCAACTGAATTTCTCGCGCACCGCCGTCGCCGCACGCGCGCCCAACTCGCGCGCCCCCGCTTCGTCCGTCAACACGCGGACGACCGCCGCCGCGAACTCTTCCGCCGTGTCGGCCAACAACAGTTCGCGCCCGTCGGCCACGGGCAAGCCTTCCGCGCCGATGGTGGTCGAGATGATGGGCTTCTCCATCGCCATCGCCTCGTAAATTTTCAGACGCGTGCCGCCACCCACGCGGATCGGCACGATGTAGGCCGCCGCCCGCTCCATGTACGGGCGCACGTCTTCGACGCGGCCTGTCACGATGATGGACGGATCGCGCCGTCCGAGTTCGACCAGGCTCGCGTAGGGGTTGCGCCCGACGACCGTGAGCGTCACGCCGGGCACGCGCTCGCGTATGCGCGGCATGATCTCTCTGGTGAAAAACTGGATCGCATCTTCGTTCGGCAGCCAGTCCATCGAGCCTGTGAAGACGAGGTTGTGCGGCTCGCGCCGCTCCTCGCCGCGCGGGCGGAAGAATTCCGTGTCAACGCCAGTCGGCACGTCGCTCACGGACTTCAAACCGTAGGCGCGCTCCATCGTCTCCCGGTCTTCGGCGGAGACGGCGACGACGTGGTCGAAGCGGCGACAGGCCGCGCGTTCGTAGGCGTGCGATTTGCGCCACTGGCCGTAGAGGTAAGCCTTCTTCAGAGGGTTGGCCTGCACTTCATAATGCCGCTTCCAGATCATCGCCTCGACGTTGTGCTGAAAGAGCACGGTGGCGACGGGCAGGCGCGCGGGCACGTTCACGCTCGGCTGCAAAAAGTCGCAGACGAGCACGTCGAATTGATCCGCGGCCAACAGCCGCTCGATCTCGCGGCGCATGCCCTGCGACCTGTACTTCTTCATGAAATACGGTAGCGGCGAGACGAGATTGGCGGCCAGTTCGGCGTAAAACCCGGCGGAGAATTTCTCGCGCGTCCGGTGCTCGACGCGCACGAGTTCGTGGCAGTATTCCGTGGCGCGCTCGACGGCGTCGGGCGCGCCGCTCCCGTCGTCGAGCGTGAGATAGGTGACGTGGTGCTCGCGTTTCAACTCCCTGAGCATGTGAAACGTGCGAATCTTCCCGCCCTTGTCGACGGGGTGCAGCAATTCGGTTTTGAGCCAGAGGATACGCAAGTGTGATTTCAACTTTCGGTGTGTGATATTGGGAATGGTCAGGCGACGGCGGACACGATCTCGCCCTTCGTCTCTGCGGGCGCGCTCGCGGCCTCGCCGTCCATGAACTGCCGCAGCCAGATTTCCACGTTGACGAGCGACCACAGCCGTTCCGTGTGGTTCTCGCCCGCCTGATGCCGCGCCGCGAGTTCGCGCACGTAGGCCGGGTCGAACAGGCCGCGCGCGGCGGCGCGTTCCGAGAGGACATACTCGTCCACGATTCCGCGATACGCCCCGCGAAACCACGCGCCGACCGGCACGGGGAAGCCCATCTTCTTGCGCGAGAGGATAGGCGCGGGCAACAGGTCTTTCATGCTCTCGCGCAGGATGTACTTCGTCGTCCAGCCGCGACGCAGTTTCAGATGCTGCGGCAGGCGCGCCGTAAACTCCACGAGCCGGTGATCGAGAAACGGCACGCGGCTCTCGATTGACGCGGCCATGCTCATCTGATCCTGCTTCATCAAAAGTTCGTGAAGGTAAGTTTTCGTGTCGGCGTAGAGCATGCGATTGAGGAGCGAGCGCGACGCGCCCGTCTCGAAGTAGCGGCGCATGTCGCCGTAAGGCTCGGCGTCTCCGGCGCGCTCGCGCGTCTGCGGCGTCAGCAGATCGTTTTGCATCGAGCGCGTGAAGACGGCGAAGTTGTCGAAGTAGAGGCTCTCGATGTCCGGCGGCAGGCAGAGGAAAGTGCGTCGCAGCTTGTGTCGCACCTTTGAATCGAGCGGGAGATTTTCGATGCGGCGGCTGAGCGCGCGACGCATGCTCTCGGTCGTCAGTTTTTGATAAGCGGGCGCGAGCGCGAGGTTGTAGATCGTCTTGTAATAACGCTCGTAGCCGCCGAGCATCTCGTCGCTCCCCTCGCCCGTCAAGACCACCTTGACGTGGCGCGCGGCGAGGCGCGAGACGAAATAGAGCGCGACGCTCGAAGGATGCGCGAGCGGTTCGTCTTCGTGCCAGACGAGACGCGGCAGCGCGCCGAAGAAGTCTTCCGGGCTGACGATGGTTTCGTGATGATCGGTCTTGAACCGCTCCGCGACGAGGCGCGCGTAATAAAGTTCGTTGGCCTCGCGCTCGGCGAAGGCGACGGAGAAAGTCTTGACGGGCGCGCTCACCATCCCGCTCATCACGGCGGCGATGGCCGACGAATCAATGCCGCCGGAGAGAAACATGCCGAGCGGCACGTCGGCCATCAGGCGCAGCTCGACCGACTTGCGAAACAACTCCGACCACTCGGCGATGTAGTCGGCATCGCTTCGCCGCTCCGGCGGCGACGACGACTCGCCGCCCTCTGCGTCTTCCGCGAAATGGATGTCCCAGTATTTCTCGATCCTGATCGAGCCGTCCGCGCGCCACAGCAAGGTGTGTCCGGGCAGCAGCCGCTTGACCCCGGCAAAGAGGGTCTCCGCGCCGGACGTGCCGTGGTTGGCGAGATAATCTGGAAGCGCGCGGTAGTTGATCTCCGGGCGCGGGACGCCGCGCGCCGCGAGCAGGGATTTGATCTCGGAGGCGAAGAACAGCGAGCCGTCGGCGCGGTGGACGTAATAGAGCGGTTTGACGCCGAGACGGTCGCGCGCGATAAACAACTCGCGCCGCCGCTCGTCCCAGATGGCGAAGGTGAACATGCCGCGCAGGTGTTCGACGCAGGCCGCGCCATGCTCCTCGTAGAGGTGCAGGATCGTCTCGGTGTCGCAGTGGGTGCGATAGCGATGCCCGCGCGCTTCGAGCGAGGGGCGGTGTTCGGCGTGGTTGTAGATTTCGCCGTTGAAGATGATGTGGAGCGAATCGTCTTCGTTCGTCATCGGCTGATGACCCGCGCGCACGTCCACGATTGACAGGCGGCGATGTCCCAGCCCGACCGCGCCGTCCAACAGCAGCCCGCTGTCATCCGGCCCCCGGTGCGTGATCACGTCGCGCATCCGTATGAGATCGGACGCCTCCACGCGCCCCTCGCGCGCGCTCGCCGAATATGCAATTCCGTTAATGCCGCACATAAGTGAAACCGTGAATCGTGAATCGTGAATCGTGAATAGATAAAACGGTCTTCATCTATTAACGCTTGACGATTCACGATTTACTTTCTTCCAAGATTCCCTTCTGTTCTTCGTCTCGCCGCGCGCCGGAAAGCGCAAGGAAGACCTCCTCGCCCGGCGTGCCGGTTTCGACCCTGAGTTCGCCGCCCGCGCGATGCGCGACGACATAGTTGAGGCGCGACGGCGCGCGCAAAATTTCCCGCCCGTCGAGCCGTAAGAACTGGCCGCCGACGGCGATCAACTCGTGCGGCTCAATCTCGTCGCCGCTAAAGCGCAGCCACGTCCACCCGGCATCAGAGGCGACGCGCGCGGTCTCAATCGAACCCGCGCCGTCAGCCCGCACCAGCACGAGGTCGCGCACGCGCCCCGCGCCCTGCAATTCAAACGCCCGCCCGCCGACCGCTTCAATCTCGCGCGCGGAAACTTGCGCGCCTGCTTGCGCGCTGCCGTGCGGGACGAGCAGCGTGAAGACTTCCTGCGCGCCGCCCGCGAAGGCGAACGTGCAGACGGGAGCGGGCGCAGCCTCGCCATAACGCGCCGAATGCAATTCGTCGTGTTTGCGCCACGCGCCAACGCCGCCGCGCTCGAAGGCGAACAGGTCGAGACCCGTCGCCGCCGCCGTATCGCCCGCGCGCACGAAGGCCGCGCCGTTTCCGTTTTCGCCGGACGACCCCTCGCGCGTTTCGATTGATGCGCCGGAGCGCGCGTCGAAGTGAAAGTTCAACTCGTAGTCGTGCGTGCCGGACGTTTCCACGCGGTCGCGCATGATCCAGTAATCGCCCTTGACGAAGAGCACGCTGCGGATGTGCTTTGCGGGCGAACCAAGTCGCGCGTAACCGTCGTGCTCGCCCTCGAAGAGATCGAAGCGGGTCTGGCTGAGCCACAGGCGACATGCGGCGCGCGCCGCCTGCCGCCAGCGAAACGCGCTCTCCGGGACTGAAGATGATTCGCCGTCAACGGTGAGCGTGTTGTGCGCCGCCGTCGCGCGAAAGTGATCGCGGAGCGCGCTCGATCCGGTGTAGGTGTAAGTGCCGGAATCAATGAGCAGGTGGCGACCGCGCGCGGCCAGAGCCAGCACGGCGAGCGCGTCGGCGTGGGCGTGTGCGCCGTTCAGAGAGCCGTGCGGGCCGCAATCGAGCAGGAGATAGTTGCTGTCGGCTGTCCAGCCGTCGCGCATCACGTAGTAGCCGCCGTCCGGGAAGGCGCGCGAGGCTATAGCGGCGGGCGGGCGCGTCGCGTCGAGCGCGTCGAAGTCCGAGAGGCCGCGCGCGCCTGTGAGCCAGAGCGTCTCCTCGGTCGGCTCGCGCGCGACGTACTTGTAATCGCCGCGTTGGAAGAGTGTTGCGCCCGTTGCGAGGGTGGCGCGAAAGTCGTTGTGCGCGCGTTCGTCGAACCAACTGAGGCGACCACCGTCCTCGTCGCCAAAGAGCGGCGTCGTGCCGTCGGGCAGCGTGAGATACATGAGGTGGTCGAGCAACGCCTGCAACTTCTCTTCGAGCAAATCCTCGCGCAACTCTGCGCGCGCCGCGTCGCTCCTGCCCGCTCTAAGGAGCGAGAGAAAGTGCGTGTAGAAATCGGTGGTGTAGCGTTGGTAATAGCTCGTCTGCTCGAAGTAAACGCCGTCGGGGCGAATTTGTCTTTCGAGTTCCTCGAACAGGATGCGCGCGCCCGTCGCGCGCCAGCGCGTGGCCGCGTGAAACTCCGGCAGCAGCGTGCCGAGATAGAAGAGGCCGAGCGCCTCGCCCGTCAGGTGTGTGTTCGGGCTGAAGTAGGTGGAGAGGTTCGTTTCGAGATGGCGCGCGTGGAGGTGCAGGAATTTCAGCGCGCGCATGTAGAGCGCGGGCGTGAGGTGCGGCGAATGTTTGAAGAACTGTAGCGACCACAGCCATGAGATCGCGCGGAAGGCCACTTCAAGGCTGCTC
>DASPJG010000082.1:0-5993 GCA_035628755.1 Pyrinomonadaceae bacterium | reverse complement strand
GAGTGGGATTTCACAGGCCGCGCCATTTCGGGCGCGCTCGCCGGGCGACAACTGAAAAAGATTTCCCTGCTCAAAGACTACTGGTTCGATTGGAAACTCTACCACCCGCAGACGCTCATCTATGCTTTCAACGCGCCGTGAGCGGCAAGAGGATTTGAACCGCTCACCACGGAGCAGCGGAGCAAAGCCGCGAAGATAGCGCGGAGAGTTGGATGCTTCCCCGTCTCACTCGCGCAACGCGAGCACGCGCATCATCGCCTCGTGGACGAGGCCGTTTGAGGCCATGATGGGCGGCGCGTAGATGTCCAGAGGCGAGTCGTCGTAGCGCGAGACGCACCCGCCCGCCTCTTGGACGAGGAGCGCGCCGGCGGCCACATCCCACGGGCGCAAGCCTTCTTCCCAGAAACCGTCGAAGCGACCGCAGGCGACGTAGGCCAGATCGAGCGCAGCCGATCCGTCGCGGCGCACGCCCTGCGCGTGCAGGATGAAGTTCTTGAAGTTGCGCGCGAAGTTGTCGCGCCCGCGCACGTCGTAAGGATAGCCCGTGCAGAGCAGAGCCTCGTTGAGGTCGGAGATTTCGGAGACGCGGATGCGCCGCCCGTTGAGGGTCGCGCCCGCGCCGCGTTCGGCGGCAAACGTCTCATCGCGCGTCGGGTCGTAGATGACGCCCAGAACGAGTTCACCCTCGCGTTCGAGCGCGACGGAGACGCAATAGCACGGGTAGCCGTGCGCGTAGTTCGTCGTCCCGTCGAGCGGGTCAACGATCCACTTGTACGCGCTCGACGCCGCGCCTTCGTGGACGGACGCGCCGGACTCTTCGGCGAGGATGGCGTGGCGCGGGTAGTAACTGCGAATACGCTCGACGATCAAACGCTCCGCCGCCAAGTCCGACTCGGTGACGAGATCAATATCTCCCTTGTGCGTCACTTCCAGCGACGTGCGCCCGAACCGTTCGGCCAGCACGCGCCCCGCCTCTCGCGCCGTCTCAATTGCGAAATCTAACAAAGCGAACTCCTGTCTTGCGTGAACAGTGACAAACTTTCTCCCCACGCCTGCTTAATCCTCATAGACGTAAAACTGCGTCTTCTCGCCCTCTAGAAATTTCTCGACAAGCGGCCTCACTTCGTCCTCCCAATCCACTCCCGCATCAATCTTCGGCAGCGCGACGCTCCCCACCTTGTGCTTGATGCAATAGCGCGCCAGCTTGCGCAAGCCCCGGTTCAGAAACGACACGGAGACCTGCCCCGCGTCCGACAGCGCGGCGATGAAGATAACGCCCGGGCGGTTCTTCCCCGGCGCGACGACGAACAGATCGCCCCCTTGAAACTTATTCCCGCGCGTAAACTGCCTCAAGTGCTGCTGCACCTCCGGCCACTTGGAAGAGACCTTCGCCGCCACGCCCGCGCCGCCACCGCCCTCCGGCGCGCCCGTCACCACGCCGAGCGCAATGAACTCCGAGTTCGCGCGCAGAATATCGCCTGAGATGAACTTGATCATTACGTTCTAAATATTTAATGCCAGCCACTCAACGCCGGGGAGCAGACGTGTCCCAATATAACCTACATGGAGGCGCGCTGATGGGGTGGTAAGTGCATGCCGCTGTTAGATGCGGAGTCACATTCACAACACCGGTTTTAACTATATTCAATCCTCCATCTCTAGCGATAATTGGCGGGGCTCAATCTGGTAACGATTTAGCAGCCGGTATAGCCTTTTTGACAGCGATGAAGATGGAAATGAATAAACACCTTTTTCAGTCCAAGATAAGGTGTCTTTGAGCCCGTTTATCTTATGAGTTTTTTCTAAAAGCTCATCGTGTGGATAAAGATACCAATCATCGTCAAGCGGGAAAGCAATATGAAGGTCTTTCCCGACATAATGCTTACAGAAAGTGAACCTACCTTTCAACTGGATTTTCAGAAAGGTTACATCATCAATATGCTGCGCGATTAGGTCAGCACCTCTCCAATCGGAACTCAAGCGCATTGTGACAAAACCATAGTCGGCTAGTGCAGCAGACAGCTTCTGGTAGTTGTAATTTTCTTGTTGCCTAGCATTTAGCTCTTTGTACCTAATTCTGGTGAACTTTAATGACATATTAATGCTCCTGTTCACCTTCAAGCAGCCCAACTACTATTGCGCTGCACGAAGTTTGCGGGCGGCGAGTTTGAGGACTTCCTGCACCTGTGCGTCCCAGTAAGGCCATGTGTGCGCGCCGGGGAGTTGGCGATACTCGTGGGGGATTTTTCGGCGGAGCAGGAGTTCCGAGAGCGCGCGGTTCGAGTTGATGAGAAAGTCTTCCGTGCCGCAGTCGAAGTAGATGAAGGGGAGCGTGTTGAAGCGTTCGGGCGGCAGGTCTGAGAAGAGTTTGAAGAGGTCGTTTGCGGCGCGCGTGGGGGCATCCATCGCGCCGTAGGTGCGGGCGATGGAGGGACGGACGGAGGCGCGCAGGTTCGGGTCGTTCGCATCCCACGAGGGCGCGTCGAACGCGCCGCTGAGAGAGGCCGCGAGGGCGAACGTTTGTGGGTGCTTGACGCCAAACTTCAACGCGCCGTAGCCGCCCATCGAAAGCCCCGCGACGGCGCGCGCGTCGCGCGTCGTGAGCGTGCGGTAACGCCGCTCCACGTCGGGGATCAACTCTTGGATGATGTAAGTCTCAAACTTGCGGGCGGCAACCGTCGCGCTGTCCGTGTACCAGCCGTCCTCGCCCTCGGGCGTGACGATGATGAAACGATACGCGGCGGCGTGGGCGGCGAGACGCGCGCGGTCTGAGACCCAGTCGCCCGCACCGCCGCCAAGCCCGTGCAGCAGGTAGATGACCGGATACCTGACGGCGCGTGATTCCGGCGCGTCGTAGAGCGGCGGCAGTACGACGTTGTAAGGCAGCGGCTTGCCGACGAGCTTGCTCTCGAATTTGACCGGCTCGACGCGCGCGACGGGCTGCCGTTGAAGCGTCTGTGCCTGACACGAAACAAATACCAGCAGCGCACAGCAGAGAGAGACGACGCGCGCACACGTCAAATTAAAATCCGCGCGCGTCGGAGCAAAACGACGCCGCGCCGATGCTGAGCCTTTTTCCGTTCGCACTATTTCCACACCCCCACAGCCTTCAGAAACTTTTGAGGTTCGCCTTCCTGAGCAGATCGCCGACAGCGTCGTCGTGTTTGAGTTGCGGCGCGATGCGCCCCTGCCGCCCGGCGTGCGCATGCGCCGTGATGGCGACGACCGCCGCGCCGCTCGCGTTGTCTCTCCCGGCCTGTGCCTGATCAGGAATTACCGTTGCCGCCGCTGATGTTTCTTTCCACCAACGCCGCAATCCGGTCGAGCCGCGCATCAGTCTCAGCCCCACGCGCGCCCACTTCGGATAAACGCGCGTTCGTCTCGGCAATTCTCTGGTCGGTGCGCGCGTTGGATTCGGCAATTAGCTGGTCAGTGCGGGCGTTGGACTGGGCAATCAGTTGGTCTGTGCGGGCAGTAGATTCGGCCATCTTTTGGTCAGTGCGCGCCTGCTGCGCTGCCAGGGCTTCCATGCTTCGCGTTACGATCTCGATGAACTGTGATTGCGTCTCCGCGTAGATTTGGAGTTGCCTGCTCATTTCCGCGATCTGCTCGTCAACTCGATCCTGCCGCGCCACGGCATTCGCCTGACTCTGGATGAGAAACTCTATCGCGCGTTCCATCTCTTCGCCGGTCATGGTTTGTTACCTCTCTTTAGGTCGGACAGTTCCGTCTCCCAGCAGTGGGCGGTTATTACGCATCGAGCATCGGCACGTTGATGCCTTTGGTGCGGGCGGTCTCTTCCGCCTCGTCGTAGCCCGCGTCAACGTGGCGCGCGACGCCGAGGCCGGGGTCGTTGGTGAGCACGCGGTTGAGGCGTCGCGCGGCTTCCGGCGTGCCGTCGGCGACGGAGACCTGACCGGCATGGAGCGAGTAGCCGACGCCGACGCCGCCGCCATGATGGAAGGAGACCCACGATGCGCCGCTCGCCGTGTTCAGGAGCGCGTTCAGGATCGGCCAGTCGGCCACGGCGTCAGAACCGTCGCGCATCGCTTCCGTCTCGCGGAAAGGAGAGGCCACCGAACCCGTGTCGAGATGATCGCGGCCAATGGCGACCGGAGCTTTCAGGTCGCCGCGACGGACGAGTTCGTTGATTGCCTCGCCCATCTCGGCGCGTTCGCCGTAGCCGAGCCAGCAGATGCGCGCGGGCAAGCCCTGAAATTGCACGCGCTCGCGCGCGAGGCGCAGCCAGCGATTGAGCGTCGAGTCTTCGGGGAAGAGTTCGAGGGCGAGGTCGTCCGTGCGGCGGATGTCTTCGCGGTCGCCCGAGAGCGCAACCCAGCGGAAAGGCCCCTTGCCTTCGCAGAACAGTGGCCGGATGTATTCGGGCACGAAGCCGGGAATCTCGAAGGCGTCGGCGCACCCGGCGTCGAAAGCGAACTTGCGTATGTTGTTGCCGTAGTCGAAGGCGATTGCGCCCGCGCGTTTGAGCGCGAGCATGGCTTCGACGTGCCGCGCCATTGATTCGGTCGAGCGCGCGATGTAACCGCCCGCGTCCGTGCGCCTCAACTCTGCGGCCTCTTCCAGAGTCAGACCGGCGGGCACGTAGCCGCCGAGCGGGTCGTGTGCGCTCGTCTGATCCGTGACGGCATCCACCGTCAAGCCGCGCCGCACGATCTCCGGCAACACCTCCGCGCAGTTGCCGACGAGGCCGACGGAGACGGCGCGCCCCTGCTCGCGCGCGTCTTCGCAAATGTTGAGCGCATCGTCGAGCGTCAGGGCGAGGCGGTCGCAGTATCCGGTCTGCACGCGGCGTTCGATGCGCGCCTGATCCACGTCTACGCCGAGGAACACCGCGCCGTTCATCGTCGCCGCGAGCGGTTGCGCGCCGCCCATGCCGCCCATGCCGCCGGAGACGACGAGGCGGCCTCGGAGCGTCCCGCCGAAATGCTTGTCGGCCATCGCGGCAAACGTCTCGAACGTGCCCTGCACGATCCCCTGCGTGCCGATGTAAATCCAACTGCCCGCCGTCATCTGCCCGTACATCATCAGGCCACGGCGTTCGAGTTCGTGGAAGTGCTCCCAGTTAGCCCACGCGCCGACGAGGTTGGAGTTGGCGATCAAAACGCGCGGCGCATACTCGTGCGTGCGAAAGACGGCGACGGGCTTGCCGGACTGGACGAGCAGCGTCTCGTCGTTTTCCAGACTTCGCAACTCGCGCACGATGGCATCGAAGGCCGCCCAGTTGCGCGCCGCGCGCCCCGTGCCGCCGTAGACGACGAGGTCGTCCGGTCGCTCGGCGACTTCCGCGTCGAGGTTGTTCATCAGGCAGCGCAACGCCGCCTCCTGATGCCAGCCCTTACAATTCAACTGCGCGCCGCGCGGCGCGCTCACCTGTCTCGAACCGTTCATCGTCAACACACTCTACCCTTCGCGCCCCGCGTTTCGACCGCGCGCCGACGGCGAGAAAAAGCCGTTCCCGCCGGAGCCGTAAAGTCGAGACGCAAGGCGCGAAGGAAATCTTGAAACGCCTTCCGGGCGGCACAATCAGAGACGACCGGCAACCCGCCTTACTCGTTCTTGAAACTCCGCACGAAGTTGTCGAACCACCCGCCGCTCTGACGCGACAACTCTTCCAGTTCGCCCGGGTCGAGCCAGATGCCGCCGCACTTCTCGCAGCGATCAATGACGACCGACCCGCGCGCCTCTTCGGCGAGCGTGCCGTGTCCGAGCGGGCACTGCCGCCCCGCCGCCTGCCCGCGCGCCGCAGCCTCCGCCGCCACTTCCTGCCGCATCTTGTCCAGCAGTTCGCGCTCCTTGCGCCGGAAATAATCCTCTTCGAGCGCCTTGCGCCGTTCGTCAAAAATCTCTGACATATTTCGTCTCTCCTTAACCGGGTGGATCGCGCGCCGGGCACGCGTCTAAAACTTTGAACGCCATTGTAATAACAGAAAACGGCGGTTGCACGCCACTCTCTCGCTTGCTTCGCTCAGGGC
>DASPJG010000081.1:0-4183 GCA_035628755.1 Pyrinomonadaceae bacterium | reverse complement strand
GGGATGGGCGTCATCAGCAGCGACTTCGACGAGGACGGCCTGACCGACATCTTTGTCGCCAACGACTCGACGCCGAACTTTCTCTATCACAACAAGGGCGACGGCACGTTTAAGGAGATCGGCTTTCTCTCCGGCACCGCGCTCAACGAGAACGGCGCGGCGCAGGGGTGCATGGGCGTGACCGTGGCCGACTACGACCACGACGGGAAGTTAGACCTGTTCGTCACCAACTTCGACGACGACTACAACACGCTCTACCGCAACGACGGCGGCAACTTCTTCTCCGACGCTTCATACGCGGCCAAGATCGCGGCGGTGAGCCTGCCTTACGTCGGCTGGGGAACGAAGTTCTTCGACTACGACAACGACGGCTGGGTTGATCTGTTTGTCGCCAACGGCCACGTCTACCCGCAGATAAAAACCTTTCACCAGCGCAACTTCCTGCACCGTAACAACCGCGACGGCACGTTCACCGAGATTGCCGAACAACTCGGCGCACCGTTCGCGTTGAAGCGCGCGGGGCGGGGCGCGGCCTTCGGCGATCTTGATAACGACGGCGACACGGACATCGTCGTCAACAATCTCGACGGCTCGCCGCTGGTGCTCCGCAACGACACGGGCAACGGCAACAATTCCGTGCTGATCAAAACAATCGGCGTGCGCAGCAACCGCGACGGCGTCGGGGCGCGGGTAAAAGTCGTCTCCGGCGATCTGGTGCAGAAGGACGAAGTTCGCAGCGGGGACAGCTACATCTCGCAAAGCGACCTGCGGCTGCACTTCGGCTTCGAACGGCGTGCGAAGATCGATCTCATAGAGATTCGCTGGCCGGGCGGCGCGGTGGATAAGATCAGCGGCGTGAAACCGAACCGCGTGCTCACCATTAAAGAAGGTCAGGGCGTTATCGAGCAGAAAGAGTTCAAGCCCGCCTCGCGGCAATAGGCCGCAGACGGGCGGGGAAACGCCGTGGAGTTCGCCCCGGCGCGTTCGCGGTCGCGCTGTATAAGTTTCGTGTCAACGCCTAAACTCTCTGCGGATCAACTGATAAACTTTAGGACTAACCCGTGCATCTCGCGCCACTGAAATTCAACACCCGTTATCCGGCGGCGGTCGTCGCGCTCCTCTGCGTTCTGCTCGCCCCGTCGCCGTGCGCGCGGGCGCAAAAGCCGGATGATCGAGCCGGACGACTGGAGCGCGCGGCGTCGCTCATCGGCAGCGATCAACTCGCGGAGGCGGAGCGGCTGTTGAATCAAGTCCTGAAAGTTGCGCCCGCAGAGGCCGCCGCGCTCAACCTGCTCGGGGCGATTCGCGCCAAGCAGGGAAAGTTGGATGAAGCCGAAGCCCTCTTCCTGCGCGCCGTCGGCAGCGACAAAGGGCTGACGGGCGCGCGCATGAATCTGGCTTATCTCTTCCTGCTCAAGGGCGAGCCAGAAAAGACCGCCGCTGAGTTGCGGGAGGTGCTGCGCCTCGAACCGGCGAACGCCGAGGCCGCCTACCGTCTCGGCTGGTTGCTGCTCACGCAAGGACGCGTGGACGAGTGCATCAGCCTCGTCGAAAGCGTGCGGCAGACGCAGCCGCTTTCAGCCCCTTTGCTCGCCGTGCTCGGCGGCGCGCACCTGAAACGCGGCGACCGGGGCAAGGCGTTGGCCGCGCTGAAAAGCGCCATCGAACTCAGCCCCGCCGAGCCTTCGTATCACTACACTTCGGGCCTCGCGTGGCTCAAGCACCCGCCCGACTTGCAGGAGGCCGAACAGGCTTTCCGACGTTTCCACAGTCTCCGCCCGGACGACGCGCAAGGCCAACTGCATCTCGGCTACGTGTTGCTCAAGCAGAAGCGGCACGCGGAGGCGCGCGCGCTGCTTGAGCAAAGCATTCAAAAAGGCACGGGCACGCCCGAAGCCTTCTATTACCTCGGCCTGATCGCGCAGGGACAGAACGACGACGCGCGTGCGATAGAACTCTTCGAGAAATCCATTCAACTCGCCCCTTCGTTCGGCCACGTCCATGTCGCCCTCGGCTCGACCTACCTGAAACTGAAGGATTACGAGCGCGCCCGGCACGCGCTCGAAACCGGGGTAAAATTGACGCCCGACGATTCAAAGGCGCACTACAATCTCGCCTTGCTCTACGCACGGCTCAAACAACCGGAGCGCGCGCAGGAGGAGATGCGTATCATCGAGAAGCTGAAAAGCGAGGGCAAGGCGCGCGATGATGAAGGCGACGCGCTTGCGCCTCCGCCTCCACGCTAGTCGTGCGCCTTCGCCCTGTTCGCCGCGCCTCCGAGCGACGAAGGACGGCAACGAAAGTCTGATCTTATTTCATATCTTGAAGGGCTGCGCGTCAGGCAGGCGATGATGTTGAGAGCCAAGATTGTCATTCCCACTTTAGTGGTCGTCATCCTCCTTCTCACTCCGCCGCCCGGCCACCGCGCCGGGCAGACCGTGGGAGGGGCGACGCCCGCCGTCACTTTTCAGGAAGTGCCGTCTCAGGCGAGCCGGATCAGTTGGGTGCACAATAACGCGCATTCGTCCGAGCGTTTCCTGCCGGAGACCGTGGGCGGCGGCGCGGCTTTTTTTGACTACGACAACGACGGCTGGATGGACATTTATCTGGTCAACAGCGGCGCATCAGATTTTTTTACGCCCGCCTCGCCGCTCAAGAACGCGCTCTATCGCAATAACCGCGACGGCACTTTCACCGATGTCACCGACAAGGCCGGGGTGGCGGGCGGCAGGTTCGGGATGGGAGCAGCCGCCGGAGACTACGACGGCGACGGCTGGCAAGACCTCTACGTCACAAATTACGGGGCGGACATCCTCTATCGCAACAACGGCAACGGCACTTTCAGCGACGCGACGCAGAAGGCCGGAGTGGCCGTCGAAGGCTGGTCAACCTGCGCCGTCTGGTTCGACTACGACAACGACGGCAAACTCGATCTCTTCGTCTCCAGCTTCGTGCAGTTCGACAAGTCGCAGCATCGCCTGTGTGTTGACCGCAACGCGACGCAGAACTACTACTGCATCCCGCGCATCTTCAAGCCGAGGCCGAGCTATCTCTATCGCAACCGCGGCGACGGCACGTTTGCCGACGTGAGCAGGGAATCCGGCATCGCCGCGTCGCCCGGCAAATCATTCGGCGCGGTGGCGACGGACGTAAACAACGACGGCCTGTTAGACCTCTTCGTCGCCAACGACACGATGCCCAACTTCCTCTTCGTCAACCGTGGCGGCGGCAAGTTTGAGGAGGCCGGGTTGGAGGCGGGCGTGGCCTACGGCGAGACCGGAAAGCCGCGCTCAGGGATGGGAGTGGACGCTTCGGATTTCGACGGCGACGGCTGGCAAGACCTGTTCGTCGCCAACATCGATCAGGAATTCTTCAGCCTCTATCGCAACCAGAAGGAACTGACCTTCAACGACGAACCGGGCGAGATCGCGCCGAGCACGCAGTTGTTGAGCGGCTGGGGCTTGAAGTTCTTCGACTACGACAACGACGGCGACCCAGACCTCTTCCTCGCCAACGGCCACCCGGATGACATGGTGGAGACGAAATCGGCGCGCGTGAAGTACAAAGAGCCGCTCCTGCTGTTCGAGAACACGGGGCGCGGTTACAAGGACGTGAGCGCGCGTTCGGGCGCGGTCTTCGCCCGAAATTTCCCCGCGCGCGGGATGGCCGTCGGAGACTACGACAACGACGGCGACGCGGACGTGCTCGTCTCGAACAACGGCGAAGCTCCCCTTCTGCTCCGCAACGAGGGCGGCAACAAAAACAACTGGCTCGGCCTCCAACTCGTCGCAACGAAGAGCAACCCGGCTGCGGCGGGGGCGGTTATTTCGTGGCAGGCGGGCGGCATCAGGCGCAGCCGTTTGAAGACTGGGGGCGGGAGCTATCTCGCATCGCACGACCCGCGCGAGGTGCTCGGTCTCGGCGCGGCGGCGAAAATCGAAGGCATCGAGATTCGCTGGCCGAGCGGCGTCGTGGACAAACTCTCGAACCTCACACCGGGCGCATATCACAAAGTGGTGGAGGGGCAGGGCGTGGTTAAGAAGTGACGAGCAAAGCCGTTCGCCTTCGCCCCGCATTCGCCTTTCGTCATTCATCATTCATCTTTCGTCACTCACCTTTCGTCGTTCCTCATTCATCACACTTTTCACTTGCGGGGCGGCGCGGCCAGCGTCTTGACCTGCGC
>DASPJG010000080.1:0-12675 GCA_035628755.1 Pyrinomonadaceae bacterium | reverse complement strand
TCAGGGTCAACGCGGTCAACCCCGGCGTCGTCCGCACGCAGGTACACCGGCGCGGCGGGATGAGCGAAGAGGCATATGCGGCCTTTCTCGAACATTCGCAGACGACGCACCCTTTGGGGCGCGTCGGCGAAGCGGACGAGGTGGCCGAATTGATCTTGTTTCTCGCCTCGGCGCGCGCCGCTTGGATCACGGGCGCGACATATTCGATAGACGGCGGGCGGGCGCAGACGTGCGCGCGTTGAAATCGGGCGGCGTGGCGGCGTGAAGCGTCGAGGCCGGTTGTTACAGAGAGAGCCGGGAGCGGCGCGATGAATCGAGTCTACAGGTTCTTATTGTTGGACGATTGATTTTTGTTGCCCGGTGAGTTGGCGTTCGAGTTAGCGTTCGAGCTGGCTTTAGCCATTCGTTCCAGCTTCTTTTTCTCTTCGGCGATGCGCGCCTGCTGCCTGCGCGCGTCGGCCTCTGCGCGTTCCAGAGCCTCCTGCGCCCGGTAGTCGTCCGGGTCGAGTTCGATTGACTTTTTGAACGCGCCGACCGCTTCGGTGTAACGCGCGAGCTTGTTGTAGGCCAGCCCGATGTCGTAGTAGGTTGCGCTGTCAGGCTCCGTGAGCCTCACCCCGCGCCGATAAGCCTCGATGGACTTTTGATAGTTGCCGAGACGGCTGTAAGCCTCGCCCAGATTCAGTTGCGCCTCCGCGTTCTTCGGTTCTTTGTCCACCAACTTCTCATAAACTTCAACGGCCTGTTCGTAAGCCTTTTCGGCCTCCTCTTTCCTGCCGAGCGCCTTGTAAGCCAGACCGAGTTTCAGGTAGCCCGCGGCAAACTCGGGGTCGAGCACGGTCGCCTGCCGGAATGCTTCGGCGGCCTGCTCGTCGCGGTTCTGCTTGTAGAGTTCCATCCCGAGCGTGTAATACCCGTGCGCGTCCTGCGTGGGCGGTTCGGGGATGGCGACGGCGGCGGGCGGAGAACTTTCGGGCGACGCGGCGGCGGCGGGAGCGGGGCTGCCCGTGGCGTTGATGTCGGACGGCGCGTTATTTTGTCTGGAACAAGCGAACTGACCGAGTGCGAGCAAACAGAGGAGTATGACTTTGAACGGATTTCTCATGGCCGCGACCTGCGAAGTTAGGAATCGGGAACAGCTATTATCTATTCCAAAACGCGGCGCGAGTCAATGTGAGGGAAATCGGGAGGAGTTGGAGACCGCTCGCAGTTGCCGCCAATTGCAAAAGAAAGGGCGGCGCGCGCTATGTATTTCGAGAGCCGCCCCGCCCGCTAGTTGATGTATTGGTTACTTCCGCCGTTCGCTTTGCTTCAAAGGTAAATAGTTCAACTACTCCCTGTGACAGATGTTCGACGTGCGAAGGGCGTGGATTCTAACGCGGGCTAAAAACTGAGTCTGTACGACAACGTACTTGAATCGGGAGGAGCGAAAAGGTGAATCGGTCAGTCTGTCCAGACGGAAAAAGGGGCGGCTGACTCCCCCAAGCCTGCCGCCCCTTTTTCCGTCCGTCCAGTTGCCGTAAAAGGATGAACCGAATATACGCGCTGCTCGCGCGGCTTAGGTTGCAAAGAGATTGCGGTTGGATTACATAACGAATAAGGCCGAAGTTATTTTTCGCGCCCCTATTTTTGCTGCTTCATCTTCTCGTCGAGCAGCGCGGCGAGTTGGGGATTCATGCCTTTCAAGGCGTTGTATTCGGCGTTTGCCGCCTCGCGTTTGCCGGTTTCCAGATACAGCACGGCGAGACGCACGCGCGCTTCACCGTCCTCGGGTCTGAGTTTGACGGCTTCCTCGTAGGCTTTGATCGCCCGGTCAAACTGTTTGAGACGGCTATAGGAATTGCCGAGATTGAAGAAGGCGTCAGCATCTTTCGGGTTGTGGCGGGTGGCCTGCTGGAAGGCTTCGACGGCCTCCTGCGGTTGCTCCATTTTGGTGTAGAGATTGCCCAGACTGAAATAGGCTTCGGCGTGATCCGGCTTGAGGCTTACGGCCTGCCGGTAGGCGGCGAGCGCGTCTTTCGTGCGCTCCTGTCTGGCGTAGGCATTGCCTATCTCGGTGTAAACGTTAGCGTTTTTAGGATTGAGTTTGAGCGATTCGTTGAAAGCGGCGAACGCGTCGTCGTAGCGTTCCAGACGCAGGTAACACTGGCCGAGTTCGTAACGCGCGGCGGCGTCCTTCGGGTCGAGACGGATGGCCTGCTGGTATTGTTCGGCGGCCTCTCGAAATTTTCCGGCGGTGAAATACAGGTTGGCGAGATTATAGTAGTTGGCCGCGTCGTTCGGGTTCTGGCGGATGGCCTCCTGATCGCGTTTGACGAACTCCGATAACGCCGCCTCAATGTTCGGCGTCGCCGATGCCGCCGGGTTGGCCGCTTGATTGGCGGCGGGCTGCAGGTTCGATTTCTTGCAGGCCGAAGGCAGGAGAAGAAACGAAAGCAGCGCAGCCGCAAGGAGCAGAGGTCTTTTCATCTGTTAAGCTCGCAGTGTGTTGATATTTTGCAGGGCACGGCTGACAAGATTAGCAACGAACCTGTGCCCGCGCAAACGCGACCCGGAAGTTAGGGGAGGTTAGAGGCGGCGTGTTTGGCCGGGGCTTTAGACGAGAAGCGCGGCGACGGTTGGGCTTGTTTGAAACATGTGCGGCTGAATGGCAAAAGGCCGACTGCGCCCTCGCAACGCAGTCGGCCTTTCGCCTCTCACACCATTCCATTTTGGGGGAAGGATGCGATACGGCTGCGAACTCTAACACTAAACATCCGGTCTGACAAGCTTTTCCCATCGGTCGCTGAACGAAGTGCGAACACTTCTGCGCGGACGCGCGTCAGGCCACGCGCCCGTACCGGTCGAGATGAAGTTTGACGCAATCGTCCAGCTCATGGATCAGGTGTTTCTTGTCCACGTAGCCGTCAACGTAGGGCGCGGGCGTCTCTTCGCAATCGCCGGGAAAATTCTCCGACGTGATGAGAATGACGGGCACTTGTTCACAACCGGGAATCTCGCGCAGTTGGCGCGACGTGTCCAGCCCGTTCAGACGCTGCATCCGGTAGTCCATGATCACGAGGTCGACGGGAGTTTCGCGCGCGACTTCCAGAGCTTGCTCGCCGGAGTCGGCTTCAAACAGGCGGTAAGGGTTTTTCTTGAGAACGTCCTTGGCGAGGCGACGCCAGATGTCGGAGTCGTCTACAATTAAAATGTTCGGCATGGAGGGGGAAATCCTTTTGCGCTCGGGGTCAGAGCAAATCAGATAGTTTCTTAAGCCAAATCCTTTTTTAAGTCAACCATCCTGACAGGAGAAGCGGGTTAATTTTGCAGATCACTTTTTTAGGGACGAGCGCGGGCGTGCCGACGCGTGCGCGGAACGTGTCCAGCGTCGCCCTGCGCCTGCCACAACGCGCGGAGGTCTGGCTGTTCGACTGCGGCGAGGGCACGCAGCACCAGTTGCAGCGCACGCCGATCAGGATCAGCCAGATCAGTCGCATCTTCATCACACACCTGCATGGCGACCACCTCTTTGGCCTGATGGGGCTGCTCGCCACCTGCGGGTTGGCCGGGCAAGGGCAGGAGATACATCTCTACGGCCCCGACGGTCTCGCAGAGTACGTGCGCGTGTGCGCCCAAATCTCGCGCACGACCCTCTCGGACACGCTCAAAATACACACGGTCGAACCCGGCCTCATCCACCGCGAAGAAGATTTCAGCGTCGCCTGCCAGCCGCTCAAACACCGCGTTCCCTCGTTCGGTTATCGAGTGGAGGAAAGCGACCGGACGGGGAAATTTGATGTCGAGCGGGCGCACGCGCTCGGCCTCCCGCCCGGCCCTCTCTACGGTCGGCTGAAGAACGGCGAGCGCGTCGAACTGGCGGACGGGCGCGTCGTTGACGGTCGCGAGTTGATCGGGGCGACGGTCGCGGGGCGTTCGGTCGTCTATTGCACCGACACGGTCTATTGCCGGGGAGCGGTCGCGCTCGCCGAGGGCGCGGACGTTTTGATTCACGAGGCGACCTTCGCCGAACAGGACGAGTCGCTGGCCGTGCAGAGCATGCACTCGACCGCGAAGATGGCCGCGCGCGTGGCGAGCGAGGCCGGGGCGCGGCAACTGTTCATCACACACTTCAGCCCGCGCTACACGCCGGACGCCCACGTCACGCCCGAAGAACTGCTCGCGCAGGCGCGCGCCGTCTTCCCCCGCACGGACATGGCGCGCGACTTCATGACCTTTGAAGTTCCCCGCCGCGAGGAGAGTCCTTCGTGAGCCTCGAACCGCGTTCGGGAAACCCGGATCGGTAGAAGTGAGTCGCCCGCAGAGCGGGGCACAGTCAATTCGAGAGGCGCGCGCTTCGTGATTGAAAAAAAGCGGGTGGAGGGTTAGATTGTCCTCGCCTGACAACACCCGGTGCAGAGCAACCTGTAGGTCAAACTCCGAGGAGCAGCAAACGCCATGTCACGCCCTTCGCCACCGCGTAACGATAGATTCGAGGATTACGTCCCGGTCGCCGAACGACTGGAAAGATTTTACGAGCGTTTCCCCGACGGACGCGTGATCACACACATCATCGAACACAATTCCGAGAGCGGCTTCGTCCTCATGCGCGCAGAAGTCTACCGCTCGCCCGACGACGCGCAACCCGCCGCCACCGGCCATGCCTTCGAGGTGCGCGGAGAAAGTTACGTCAACAAGACGAGTTACATAGAAAACTGCGAGACGGGAAGCGTCGGTCGCGCGCTGGCTCTGCTCGGCTTCGAGGTGAAGCGCGGCATCGCAAGCCGTGAGGAACTCGAAAAGACTTCGCGGATGGCGACGGACAAGACGGCGCGTGTGTCGAACGCTGTCTCGCCTGCGACTTCAACGCCTGCGGCAACCGCCGCCGCTCCCACGGAAAGGAGCGCGAACCTCGACGCCGAGATTCTGCAAAGCGCGGGCGCGCTCGGCTACGACGCGGCGAAGGTGCGCAAGTGGATCGATCAAAAGTACAAGGTCACGGGCGGGCTGGACGCCCTCGGCGCGGAAGACAAGCGCGAAGTGCTCAGAGTGTTTCGTGAGAAGGCTTCCCCGGCGGCGTCGAAGGGAACGGCGAGATAGCGCGGTTGAACAGAGGCGGCATCGAAGGACGCGCAACGCACTGCACCAGCCGCACGAACCTTCGAGAATAAGAGACTGTCCGGCTGCGCGCCCACTGCGGGTCGTTGTCAGACGCGGCATTCGCCGGTGTTAACCTGCGTCGCCGGTTCCGCCCTGCGCAGAGACTACATTGCGTCCGGTTTACGGGGTCGCAGTTCCAACCGGGCTTGGAGTTGGTTGAGCGTTAGGCTGAGAACCCTGTCTGTGTATGTAGCTACGGTTGACGAACACGATGGTCAGCATCAGCAGCAACGAGGCGACAAAAAGCCCCATGCGCTGCCATGCCACCGGCTGAATGTCGTCATCCGTAAACAGAGCCTTCTCAAAAAACCTGTCCAGCTTACTAACGAGATAGCCGGATACGAAGGCGGAGACAGCCTGAGCGAGGGTTAAGAAACGGGTTGATTCCCCCGTATCCAGAGGCGTCGCAAGTATTCCTACGACCCACCCGATCAACGCGCCCAGCAGGCACAGCAGGAAGTTTTTACTCCGCGTGTTGTCTTCTTTCCCAAGCGCGTATGCGAGCCACACGATACACGCCCCGAAGAGAAGGGCAAGAACATTCGCCGAGATAACGAGCGTCGGCCTGTCGCCAAGTTGAAGCATAATCACCTCCCTCCCACCTCCTTCTTGAAGAAGCGTCTAGCTACTACTGCGCTGCATCGTTCGGCCTGATTCGGTCATGGAGAGGCAGCAGTAGGCGCGTTCGGCCTCGCACGCCGGAAGCGTGTGAACCGCGCCGTCGTTTATAAGCAGATCATTGTGAACGGAATCAACGGGCTGGCAAACTCGGGGCTACGTGCCTTCGCCCGTCTCGGGTTCCCAGCCTTCGGCGATGGCGGTGGCGAGGGCGATTTCGGCGATGGTGAGGGGGCGTTCGGGGTCTGGGTTGTCGCCGTGGCCTTCGCGCAGCGGGAGGGGCGGGATGGGTAAATAGTCGAGCCCGAGCAGGCCGCTCGCGGACAGTTCGCTGCTGTCGAGCGGGCGCGGCTGCGGGACGCGTCCCATCGTGTCGAGCGCGAAATATTCGTAGCCGCTTTCAGACCAGTGGCGCAGAATGTGCCAAGCGTTGTCAAAGCCTTCGACGATCATTGCGGGTTCTCCTGACAAGCGTGTGTCTGTAATTTAATCGAGCGATGGGAGCGCGTCGCTCTCCTCGCCGCCCTCTTCGTCGAACTCCGAGGCGGTGTCGTCGTCGCCCTCTTCAACTTCCTGCAAGCGTGCGAGCAGCCATTCGCGGAAGACGGCGGCCTCGGCGGACTTGCCCGTCCAGCGCGCGCGGTTATACATCGTCAAGCCCATCGTCAGGGCGTGGTGCTGACCGGCGCGGTCGCCCGCAAACTCGAACTGGCGGTAGAGACGGTCAATCAACTCAAGGCTCGCGCGCGCCGTCTCTTCGTCTCTGAAGCCGAGCTTGCCTGCGAAGAACTTGGAATAGACGTTCATCGGGTGCGAGGTCGAAGTGTAGAGGTCGAAGTAGCCGGGATTGAGTCCGGCCTCCTGTAGGATCGAGCCGACGTAGGAGGGGCGCGAGCCGGTGATCATGGCGAGGTCTTCGACTTCGCCGATGCCGGAGGTGAAGAGCGCGAGGATTTGATCCTTTTTGTTGACGCGTCGTGCGCGTCGCTGCTGCTGCTGTTCGTCCCGCCCGCCTTCCGTCCCACGCCGTTCTCTGGTCGCCATCACAAACCCTCCTTTAATCGAATAAGGTGATCGCCCGCGCCGCCCGGCTTCGATGCCCGCCTAAAGGGTCGCGGGCGCGCGCGCTGCTTCCGCAGGCATCATCCGTCACACCAGCTTTGAAGTTTAAGTAGCGTCAACTTACTACAACGGCGCGCGGCTCTACAAGAGGTTTTCGCGCCCGCGCGCTTCCCCCTGCGCGTGGATGATTGCTAAACTGGCCGCAAAGGGAAACCAATCCAAAAAAGCGTGCGGGGCGGACACCTGCCGGGTGGGCGGCGGCGCACTTTTCGGAAGCGAGACTTAATGGCGAACTCAGGAACGACGGCGCTTGTCATTCACGGGCATTTCTACCAGCCACCGCGCGAGAACCCCTGGACTGACCACATCGAACACCAACCGGGCGCGCACCCTTTTCCCAACTGGAACGAACGCATCGCAAGCGAATGTTATCGCCCGAACGCCTTCGCGCGCATCGTGGACAATTACGGGCGCGTCGAACGCATCGTCAACAACTACTCGCGGATCAATTTCAATTTCGGCGCGACGCTGCTCACGTGGCTCGCACGCTTCCACCCGACAACCTACGCGCGCATCCTCGAAGCCGACCGCGAGAGCGTCCGCAAGCGCGGCGGGCATGGCAACGCCATCGCGCAAGGCTATCACCATTCGATCCTGCCGCTCTGCAACGAGCGAGACCGGCGCACGGAGATTCGCTGGGGCTTGGCGGATTTCCGCCACCGCTTCGGGCGCGAACCCGAATCCCTCTGGCTGCCCGAGACGGCCTGCAACGATGCCACGCTCGGCGCGCTCATTGACGAGAATCTGAAATACGTCATCCTCTCGCCGTTTCAGGCCGAGCGCGTGCGCCCCGCAGGCAGCGAGACGTGGTTCTCGGTGATTGACGGCCAACTCGATACCACCGTCCCCTACCGCTACCTGCACCCTGACGGCTCCGGGCGTTCGCTGGCGATCTTTTTCTACGACGGCCAACTCGCCAAGGCCATCGCCTTCGACGGCGCGCTCGCCTCTTCGCACATGCTCCTCGAACGCTTCGAGCGCAGGGCGCGCGAGGGCGGCGCGAGCGGCGACGGCGGCGACCGTCTCGTCCACGTCGCCACCGACGGCGAATCCTACGGGCATCATTTCAAATTCGGCGACCGCTGCTTGGCCTACGGGCTTGAGGTCGAGGCGGCGTTGCGCGGCATGCGCGTGACGAACTACGGCGAGTTTCTCGAAGCGAACGAGCCGCGATTTGAAGTCGAGATCAAGGCCGGGGCTGACGGGGAAGGGACGGCTTGGAGTTGCGCACACGGCGTCGGGCGTTGGTCGCGCGATTGCAGTTGCCACGCGAGCGCGCCCGAAGGCTGGAATCAAAAGTGGCGCACGCCCCTGCGCGACGCTTTGAACTACGTCCGCGACGAGGCCGCGCGCGCCTACGACGAACAGGGCGGCGAACTCTTCCGCGACCCGTGGCGCGCGCGCGACGAATACGTCGAATTGCTCGTCGAGCCGAAGCGCAACGGGCGCGCGGAGTTTTTAGCCGGACAGGCGGGGCGGCCTTTGAGTGAGGCCGAAGAGCGGCGCGCGCTCACGCTGCTCGAACTCCAGCGCAGTTCGCTTCTGATGTTCACGAGTTGCGGCTGGTTCTTCAACGACATCTCCGGCATCGAGACGGTGCAGGTGTTGAAGTATGCCGCGAGGACGATGGATTTCATGTCGGAGTTGGAACTGCCCAGCCCGCGCGCGGGTTTTCTAGAGCGGCTGGCGGAAGCCGAGAGCAACCTGAAGAAGCACGGCAACGGCGCAGACATCTTTCGCAAGTTGGTCGAGCGCACGCGGGTCGCCCCGGCGCGCATCGCGGCCAGCCTCGCCATCTCAAGCCTCGTGGACAAGAGCGAGCAGGACGGCGAGATCGCGGGGCACGCTTTCACGCTCACGGATTTCAGGCAGGAGCAGCACGGGCGTCTCGCGCTCGCCACCGGGCGCATCGTGTTGGAAACGTTCTCGACGGGCAAGCGGCTGGATTTCGCCGTCGCGGCGATGCACGTCGGCGACGTGGATTTTTACTGCGTGCTGAAAGAGTATCCGGGCATGGAAGCGTTTCGCGCGGCGACGGAGCATCTCTGGTCGCAATTTCGCACCGGTTCCGTCCCCGCGCTCCTGCGGCTGATGCAGGAAGAGTTCGGCCCTTCGGACTTCGGCCTCGAACACCTCCTGCCCGAAGGCCGCCAGCGCATTTACGAGATCATGTTTGGCCGGATGGTCGGGCGTTTCTCAGAGCAGTATGAGTATCTGTACGAAGAGAACCGGCGCAACATCGAGATGCTGCAACAGGCGGGCTTTCACCTGCCGGAAGAACTGCGCGCCGCCGCCGAGTTCACCATCACGCGACGGCTGGAACGCGAGATGCAAAAGTACGAGCAGCAGAACGACCGCGCGGCCTTTCGCGAGGCGTTGAAGATCGCAAACGAGGTGGCGCGGCTCGGCTACCGGCTCGACCGCACGAGCATGCAGGCCAAGTTCGAGAAGTTGATCGTGGCGACGGTCGGCGCGGCCATGAACGATCCCGACGCGGAAACCTACGAGGCCGCGCTCGCGCTGATAGACCTCGCAGGGCAACTGAACCTGCACGCTAATCTGGAGCGCGCGCAGGAGATCGTCTACGAGGCTGTGCAGGATTCGCGCGCGCACGGCTGCCCGAACGTTGGAGAGTTGGCCGCGAAACTCGGGCTGGCTCCGGGTTTGCTGCACAAAGTTACGCCGCCTGCGGAAGCGTCTGTCGAACCGTTCGCGGAATCCGTGTTGTCGTGAGCAAGAAGAACGCAGGCGCGGAGACAACTCCGAAAAACGATGCAGGAGATTAACCAGCCCACAGTTTCGACGGATGAATTGGAGCGGCTGTTCGCTTACGTGCATCCCGACCCGCACTCGCTCCTCGGAGCGCACCCGACGCCGCAGGGCGTCATCGTGCGCGCCTACCGGCCAGAGGCCGCAAGCGTCGAACTGCTCATCTCAGGCGAGACGGCGCGCCCGATGACGCGGACGCACCCGGCGGGACTCTTCGAGATTTTAGTCGCGGACAAAACGCAGACCTTCCCTTATCGCCTGCGCGTCTCTTACCCGGACGGCAACGTCTTCACCCAACGCGACTCCTACCAGTTTCTCCCTACGCTCGGCAATTTCGACGAGCACCTTTTCGCCGAAGGGCGACACTTAAGGCTCTACGAAAAACTGGGCGCGCACGTCCGGCAACTGGGCGACGCGCGGGGCGTTTCGTTCGCCGTGTGGGCTCCGAACGCCGAGGGCGTGAGCGTCGTCGGCAACTTCAACAACTGGGATGGCCGTCTCCACCAGATGCGCAGGCTCGGCGTCTCCGGCATCTGGGAACTGTTCATCCCCGATCTCTCGGCTGGCGCGCTCTACAAGTACGAAATGCACCATCGCGGTCGCCCGGCCTTTCTCAAGACCGACCCCTACGCGCTGCAAACCGAAGTGCCGCCCGCCACTTCCTCCATCGTCTTCGAGCCGGACTATCAATTCACGGATGGGGAGTGGATCGAGAGGCGCGCGACGACAGACCATCTCCGCCGCCCGCTCTCGATTTACGAGATGCACCTCGGCTCGTGGCGGCGCGTGCGCGAGGAAGGCAACCGCCCGCTCAACTACCGCGAGACCGCGCCCGCGCTCGCCGATTATTTGCACGAGATGGGCTTTACGCACGTCGAGTTTCTGCCGCTCAAGGGTCATCCATACGGCGGCTCGTGGGGCTATCAGGTGGCGAACTACTACGCGGCGACCGCGCGCTACGGCACGCCCGACGATTTCCGCTACCTCGTCGATTACCTGCACGGGCGAAACTTGGGCGTCATCATGGACTGGGTTCCCGCACACTTCCCCAAAGACGCTTTCGCGCTCGGTCGCTTCGACGGCAGCGCGCTCTACGAGCACCTCGACCCGCGCAAGGGCGAACACCCCGACTGGGGCACTTACATCTTCAACTACGGGCGCAACGAGGTGCGCAACTTTCTCATCGCCAACGCTCTCTTCTGGATCAGGGAGTGCCACATCGACGGCCTGCGCGTCGATGCCGTCGCCTCGATGCTCTACCTCGACTACAGCCGCGACGATGGCCGCTGGCTGCCGAACAAGTATGGCGGGCGCGAAAATCTGGAAGCGATTGATTTTCT
This sequence comes from Pyrinomonadaceae bacterium, assembly GCA_035628755.1. Classification (GTDB taxonomy): domain Bacteria; phylum Acidobacteriota; class Blastocatellia; order Pyrinomonadales; family Pyrinomonadaceae; genus JAIVJZ01. The sequence goes on along the minus strand of DASPJG010000080.1, from coordinate 1,687 downwards.
GAGAGAGTTGAACGAGACGGTTCACCGCGAGCATCCCGGCGTGATGATGATCGCGGAAGAGTCAACTTCGTGGCCGAAGGTGAGCCACCCGGTCGCCGAGGGCGGCCTCGGTTTCGACTTCAAGTGGAACATGGGCTGGATGCACGACACGCTGCAATACTTCAGCAAGGACGCGCTCTATCGTCGCTTTCACCACAACAACCTGACGTTCGGTTTCATCTATGCATGGAGCGAAAATTTCATCCTTCCTTTTTCGCACGACGAGGTTGTCCACCTGAAAGGTTCGATGCTGACGAAAATGCAGGGCAGCCGCGAGCAGAAGTTTGCGAACCTGCGCGCGCTCTACGGCTACATGTGGGCGCACCCCGGCAAGAACCTCCTCTTCATGGGCTGCGAACTCGGACAATGGCGCGAATGGAACAACGACCAGAGCCTCGACTGGCACTTGCTCGACGAACCCGCGCACAGAGGCGTGCAGACGCTCATCGCCGATCTCAACCGCCTCTACATGGAAGAACCCGCGCTCTGGGAAGCCGACGTTGAACCGGCGGGCTTCGAGTGGATTGACGCCAACAGCGCAGCCGAGAACATCGTCGCCTTTATCCGCTACGCGCCCGCCGCGGGGCGTCGAATCGTCTGCGTCTGCAATTTCTCAAACGTCACGCGAACAGGCTATCGCCTCGCCCTGCCGTCGGCGGGCAACTACCGAGTGATCTTGAATACGGATGCCGCCGTCTACGACGGGAGCGGTTCGGTCGAACTCGACTCAATCGCAGCGGAGGCCGCGCCTTTGCACCTGCGCCCCTACTCCGCGCTCGTTGACCTGCCGCCACTCTCGACGCTCTGGCTGGCCGTCCCGCGCGAATGAGCGGGCGGCGCAAACCGGCTCTTGAACACGCGAAATCGTTCTCCGATCTAAATCACCGTTTTTAATAAGGAGCAAATTTACATTTAATGGATGCAGTAAAAACCATCGGCGTGTTGACCGGCGGCGGCGACGCGCCCGGCCTCAACCCAGCGATCAAAGGGCTGGTTTATCGTGCCGCCGAGCACGGCATCAAGGTCTTCGGCCTCTACGACGGCTGGCGCAGCCTGCTCAACCCCGCGCCTGACGTGCTCGCGCTCGACCGCAACGTCGTGCGGCGTTGGGACAGGGACGGCGGCACGAACCTCGGCTCGTCGCGCACCAACCCCTTCAAGGCTTCCACGGGCGCGGGCGAGAGCGTTGACCGTTCTGCGGAGGTCGAAGAAAACATCGCGCGGCTCAAACTCGATGCCGTGGTCGCCTGCGGCGGCGAGGACACGCTCGGCGTCGCGGCCAGACTCCACGAGCGCGGCGTGCGCGTCGTCGGCATCCCCAAGACGATTGACAAGGACTTGGCCGGAACGGATTACACGCTCGGATTCGACACGGCCTTGCGCAACGTGACGGAAGTGATCGAGCGTTCGCGCACGCCCGCCGGTTCGCACGGCTGGGTGCAGGTGATCGAAGTGATGGGACGCCACGCCGGGCATCTCGCGCTCTGGGCGGGCGTGGCGGGCGGCGCGGATTTGGTCTTGATCCCGGAGCACCCGTTCCGCTACGAGAAGATTTATCAACACCTGCAAGAACGGCTCGGCGACACGACGGCGCAACGCCGCGACCGCACGCAGCCGCGCTACTCCGTCATCGTCGTCGCCGAGGGCG
>DASPJG010000079.1:0-8990 GCA_035628755.1 Pyrinomonadaceae bacterium | reverse complement strand
GCACATCTCCGGCACGCTCAACACCAGCCAACTCTGCGCCGCATCCAGCGTCACCACGCAGGCGCGCACTACCACCGCCTCGTTCGTGCCCGTGTCGCCCGGTCTCGTGGTGGCAGTTGAGGCGGAGCGCCAGTGCTGGCGGCAGCGTGCGAGGATGAGGTCGGTCGGATGTTCGGGCGTGGCTGCACGGGTCAAAGCGGGCGTAGCAGTATCGGCAGCAGCAGTAGCCATAGCAGTCGCGGGGTCGAGCGAGAGGCGGGAGAGCAGGGGGGCGGAGTGGTCGAGGACGACCTGGAGGGGGAAGGACATGCCGGGGAGCAGATGAAAGGTGGTGCGCAGAATTTCGTGACGGGCGATGAGACGCTGGAGGGCGGAGGCCAAGTAGGGCAGGTGCAGGGCGTCGGGCACGCGCACGACCGCATGGACACAGGAGTTGAAGGGAGGAGAAGATGGATGCAGGGCGACAGCAGGCAGTGAGGTGGAGGATTGAAGCTGCCAGATCATCTTCTGTTGTGGTGATAGCCGATAACCTTGAATCGTATCGTTGGACATAGCAAATCTCTCTCTACTTACTTAATCCAAGTTACTAAGTTGGGTTGACGCGCGCACGATGGTTGGATTAAGTGATAGATATTTCATGTCGCGGTCAGAAGCCAAAACCCTCATACAACAGTTCAAAGAGCTTGGGCTGCTTCAAACGGTGAAGCGTTTATCAGCGGCGTTCTAGTTGCCATCCTTGCGTGGCAAGATTAGTTGAATGTAGGACGTTTGCATGCACGGATTAGCATGGCTCAAACTTTGTGTGGAGAAGGGATAGTCAGGGCATGTCATTTTTGAAGAGAAAGCGACATGGTCGAACTCAATCGAAGTTGAAGGTCTGTGCGGCCAACTCATCTCTCACTTCTACACCCTGTCCCCTTCCGCTCACTTCCGCCCGCTCTCCGACACCCTTCAACTCCGCTGCCACTTCCCCTGCCACCGCCTCCTCTATCCGCCGCGCCAACTCTGCTCCGCTTCCCTCTCTCATCACCCCCGCCTCAGACACCACCCACAACTCCACCGCTCCTCCCTCTCCCGCTAACTCCACCAGCCAGATTTTCCCCTCGCTCGCCATCTGCCCCTCGCTCGCCATCTCCCCCTGTAACTCCCGCACCAATCTCTCCGCCTCTCGCTCTCCTCCACTTCCCGCACCTTGCACATACACCACATCCAAAGTCACCCCTCGCTCCCGGTCTCCTTCACCGGCTTCCACGTTCCATTGCAGCCTGCTGACCACCTCCAGCCCCTGCTTCGCGTATTGCCGCCCCGCCGCCAGTTGCGCTCCGGTGGTCGCCACCGTCTCGCCCATTCCTGCGTGCCACGACGGTCGCAACCGCAGCGGCATCAGGGCTCGCGTCCGTGCCTCGTAGGTGGCAATGACCACTTCGTCATGGCCGCTGAAGCGTGCCAGCACTGTGGCGCAGACCGCGAGCAGGAGCGTCGTCGGCTCACAGGCGAACGAAGCGCAGAGGCGCGCAAGGTGCGCAGCCGGGAAGCGGCACGAGGCAGCTTGCAGCGCGCGATGAGACGGGGCGGCGGCAGAGAGAGTCGTGGCGGTGGTGAGCAGGAACTGGGGGTCGAGATTGAAGGCGGGAGGAGGCGTGGAGAAGAGGCGCAGCCAGAAGGAGGTGGCGGCCACTTCCTCCTCCGCTTCGTCCAACACGCTCTCCAGGGTTGAAGCTAGATGATGCGCGAGTTTAGCGGCAGACAGCGCGGTTGGCGTCTCTGATCTGTATTTCAGAAGAATACGCATACCGCCCGGCGTCGCGACGGGGATGAGTTCTAAGGTGAACGTTTCGGCCAGTTCGGTTTCGGATATGACGAAACCTTGTGATTGCCATTGATCTCCTCCGAGCCACGGTTCACCGCACAGGTATTCGAGATTTAACAGGATTTGCTGCGCTGAAGGAACATTTGTCGATTCGTCGCCCGTCTCGAAGGGTATCTGTTCCAACATTCGTCGCACGGCGTGCAGCGAGGGTGCGCTGCTGACCGTCTCTTGAGGCAAAGGATAGCTGCGCGTCAGCGTCCCTACGGTATGCTCCAAGTCTTCATCGAGGAAGCGTGAATCCATCAACACGCGGACACTGACATCGCTGTTCAGTTGCTGCTGTTTGAGACACTTCAAAACGGCGGCGACGAGCATTTCCGCCGGTTTGAAATTTGCCGACTTCAGAATTTCCGAAGACATCCGGGCGAACAGATTTTCTTCCAGTTCGACGGAGAGGGTTTCGGTCTTTTGGTTGTTGCCGGTCGTCGCCCGGGCAGGGTTATCGCCGCGTCGAGAGATTGAAGACGGCTGCGGAAGTAAAGCGTGGCGTGGGTGTTTGGGCGACCTGAGTTCCGTGATGAATCGGGTGTAGGTCTTGCGGATGGGACGCAAAGACACTTCCTTATCGCGTGCAAGATTTTCATAGATACGAAACAGGTCTTCACAGAGCAGGATCAGGCTGCGGCTGTCGGCAATAGCGCGGTGAGCCAGGACGAGCAGCGTGGATGTAGCGTCTTGATGGTTTATCAAGACGACCCGTAGAGAGGAGCCTCGCAGGGGTCGCATCTGCGAAGCCGTTTTTTCAAGAATGCGTATTTCGGCATTCGCCGGGTCGTCGTCGGCTTCCTCTCCGCGCGTGTGGACGGATAATAATTCAGTATCCGGCGAAGGGGCTTCCACGGACGCCGCAACGTACATTCCGTTCTCCAAACTCATTTGCAGCATTTCGTTGGCCTGTATGAGTTTGACGATTGAGGCCGACAGCACGCCTTCGTCGAGCGGCTTGTCAACGCGCAGCTTATGACATACGACGGAGGCGGCGTTCGAGATGAGGCTGCTCTGTACGTCGTTCCATTGGGGCGAAAAGATTTCGACGGGATGATCCGGCAGCCGCACTTCATCACGCACGAGACGCGTGCCTTCGTATACCTCAACGGTCAAAGGGTGAAGGCGATGCCAGCGGTCTTCGGCAATGTAGCGGTCGGCCATCGTGTAAATATTGGGCAGGCCGAGGTCGGCGGAAAGTTTGGCGATGCGACGCAGCCGGTCGTATCTTTCGAGCCGGGTGGGCTGGCAGTCAATGATGTCCCACATCCTGAACTTGATGATCTCCGTCACATCATCCGGGTAGAGCGATTCACACTGGTGGAGCCGCGAGCCGATTTGACCATAAGGGTAATAGTAGTAAGGATGCGCTTCGAGTTCGTAGATATAGGGATGGTTCTCACGAATAAACTGAAGCGTCTCCTCAAAGTCTTCTTCCGTCTCGCCGGGGAAGCCGACGATCCAGTAGGTGGTCGGTCGAATACCGGCATTGGCGAGCGTTTTTAGCACGGTCGAGATAACCTGCGGCGTGGTCATCTTGTCCATCGAGTCCAGAACGCGCGCCGACGCGCTTTCAATTCCCAACCGCGCACGGTACAACCCTGAGCGCGCCCACTGTTCGACCCGATCACGATGCGTCACGGGTTTATCGGCGCGCAGATAACCGTCGTAGAGGATGTTGGCTTGCTTATCCAACAGCTCACCCGAAAATTGTAAAATATATGGATTCATTAACGAGTCGCCCATGAAGAATGAGTTTTTTTCGTTGTGGCGGGCGAGTTCGATCACCTGTTGGGCGAACAGCTCGATAGGCTTCTTACGGTAATCTCCCCACTGAATCGTCTCCGAGCAAAAACTACACTGGAATGGGCAACTGCGCGCGCCTTCGATTGACAGGTGGTAATAGTCTGCAATGTTGAGGTCGGAAAAATCGGGGCTGGGCACGTCTTTCATTTGCAGCGTCTCGCCCTTCAAATCGGCGATGGAGATGACGCGCTTATGTGAAAACTCTCCCTGAATGAGTTTGAGAAACAGCAGTTCTCCTTCGCCGAGGATGACATGCTCGACGAAAGGATAGTTGACTAGCAGCGTATCGAGATTATCGGAGCCGAGCGCGAGATCGTCCGCGAAGATGCCGCCGCCCATAACGGTGGTCAGGTGCGGATATTTCTGCTTGAGTTTCCGCAGGAGAAACAACGAGGGGCCGAGCGATGTCGTGTAGGTGCTCGTCCCGACGACCGAGTAGTCCGACAGGTCAAGGCTCTCAAGCACGTCGTCGAGGCGTTTGTAGAACCCTTCGATGAGAACGAGCAGATGGTTGATCACCTCGTTATTGACCCCGATCCCATAGAGCGGGATGACGGTTTCGAGAACCCGCCTGCAAGCCGGGGCGTCTGCGCCGTTGGAGTAAGCCAGCATGTGCGCGTTGAGAATCCACCACAGCTTTGAATAGCCGTCGTTGATGGACACGTCTTCGAGCGCCTGAAGAGCCGCGAAGTACTTGTGATGCATCCCCCACAATTCGGGCTCGGTGTTGAAATCAAAGCACCGCGCGGAGTAGTCGTGCTGCGCGAGATAGGATTTGAGGATGCCGATGCCGAGCGGCGGAGTCCAGGGCGTGAAGTAAGGGGGTTTGACCAGCAATATTTTGCCCGTGAGAGCCGTTTTGGCGGACGCTCTGGAACTGGTTAGCGAAACGAGTGTCGAGTTGTTTGGCAGGGTGCTCATGGGCTGAATTCTCCTTACTGGAACAAGGACTACATGGTGTCTCCGCGCTCATGCGGCGACGAGATACCTGATGAGGTGTTTAAACGGCGATTCAAGCTTATGGGAAGGGATTGACGCTTGACGCGGGTGGAGGCCGCGCACGCGGAAACGTCAGGAGCGAATTTAACCGCTCACCAGCCTCGGCTTGACGCCGAGTAACTTCTTGTAACTGGATTCGAGGAATTCCTGTTCGCGGCGGGCTTGCTCCGCCTTCTCTTCGACGGTGAACATTTCGAGTGCGCTCAGACGCGCTTCAGGATGGGTGACGATGCTCTGCAAGAGCGTCTCGTATCGTCGCTGCATTTGACGAATCGTGGCTTCATCGAACAGGTCGGTGCTGTACGTCCAACCGCTGAGCAAGCCATGCTCGTCTTCCATCAAGATGAGGCTCAGGGGAAACTTCGCCGAAGTTTCTCCCGCGCTCAGTTCGCTCAGTTGCACGCTGCCGAGGCTCAACGTCTGTCGCGGCGCATTCTGCATCGCAAACAACGCCTGGAACAGCGGCGTCTGGCTCAGGCCGCGATGCGGCTGCAACTCTTCGACCAGCAGTTCGAACGGCGCATCCTGATGCGCGTAAGCTCCGAGCGTCGTCTCGCGCACCCGGCGAAGCGCGTCGCGAAATGTCGGGTTGCCGGACAAACTCGTGCGCAATACCAGCGTGTTCACGAAGAAGCCGATTAACCCCTCAATCTCGGCGCGGTTGCGATTGGCGATAGGCGTGCCGACGACAATGTCCTCCTGCGCGCTGTAGCGATAGAGCAACGTCTTGAAGGCGGCCAGCAGCGTCATAAACAGTGTGCAGCCCTCCCGATGGCTCAAAGTCTTGAGGTCTGCCGCCAGAGTGTCCGGCAATCTCGACGTGTGCGTCGCGCCGCGATGGCTGCGCAGGGCTGAAGCAGGCCGGTCGGTCGGCATCTTCAACGCGGGCATGGTCGTGTCTAGACGGCTACGCCAGTAGTCAAGCTGCTTGTCGAGCGTTTCGCCCGTCAGCCATGTGCGTTGCCACACGGCGAAGTCGGCATATTGAATCGTCGGCTCCGGCAAGGGCGAAGGGCGTCCGTTGGAGAAGGCTTGGTAGAGGGTTTCCAGTTCGCTAATCAAGAGGCTCGTCGACCATCCATCGCTGACGATGTGATGCATCGTAAATAAACCTATGTGCTCATCCTCGCTTAAGCGCAACAGGCTGGCGCGAAACAGCGGCCCCCGCGATAAATCGAAAGGCGCGTGCGCTTCCGCTTCCGCCAGTCGTCGCGCCTCGACCTCGCATTCCTCCGCAGCGAGCGAACCGAGGTCTGCCACTTTGAGACGAAAGTCGCTCGCCGTCGAGATCACCTGCACCGGCTGGTCTCCGTCCAAAGTGAAACTCGTGCGCAGCACTTCATGTCGCCTGATTATTTCCGACAGGGCGCGTTCCAGTGCCGCAATGTCGAGATGGCCTTTCAGACGCAGAGCCGTCGGGATGTTGTAAAAAGGATTGTCCGGTTCCAACTGGTTGATGAACCAGAGCCGCTGCTGCGCAAACGAGAGTGGCAACGGCTTCTCATGCGAGACACCCACAATCGGCGGAGACTGTAGCCCGCAACCGGCCTGAATAGCCGCCTCGACGCTCTTGCTCAGGCTCGCCACGGTCGGTTGTTCAAACAGGCTGCGCAGAGGCATCTCCGTCTGAAACTGTTCGCGGATTTTTGAGATTAACCGCGTCGCCAGCAGGGAGTGGCCGCCCAACTCAAAGAAGTTATCATCAACGCCAACCCGTTTGAGGTGCAGGACATCTGCGAAAATCGTCGAGAGCATCTCCTCCATCGGCGTCCGCGGGGCGACGAATCCGTCTTCGAATTCGGCCTGAGACTGATGCGGCGCGGGCAAGGCTCGCTTGTCCACCTTGCCGTTGTGCATCAACGGCAGAGCGTCCAACATCACAAACGCTCCGGGCAGCATGTATTCCGGCAGGCTCTCCTTAATCCGGCTGCGCAACTCATTGCCCGTCGGTCTGGCCTGTGCGTCCGCCACCACATAGGCCACCAGACGTTTATCGCCCCCCTCTTCTTCACGCGCCACCACCACGCACTCCCTGACTCCTTCGTGCCGGAGCAGCGCGGCTTCAATTTCACCGAGTTCGATGCGATATCCGCGCACCTTCACCTGATCGTCCAGACGACCGAGATATTCGATGCGGCCATCGGAGAGATAGCGTCCGATGTCGCCCGTCCGGTAGAGCCGCGCGCCCGGTTGATCTGCAAACGGGTGCGGCAGGAAGCGTTCGGCGGTTAATTCCGGCTGTCTCAGATACCCGCGCGTCAAGCCGGTTCCGCCGATGAACATTTCCCCGGCCACTCCGACGGGCACAGGTTCCAGATTTTTATCGAGCAGGTATAGTTCCGCATTAGCGATAGGCCGTCCGATGCTGACCTGAGCGGGGTCGTCAATTGAGGCCGCGCTGGCATTGGCCGTCGCTTCGGTCGGGCCGTAAAGATTCCACACCCGCAGCCGTGGCAGCGCGTTGAATGTTTGTTCGAGGAGATCGGCTGTCAAAGCCTCGCCGCCGAGCATTAAAGACGTGAACTTTCCGTCCGCCCGCGCGAGGTCTTCCGGCGAGGCTTCCGCCAGTATCGCCTTCCATAACGACGGCACGCAGTTAAGGCCGGTTTCGCTTTTTTGGCTCAGGGCGCGCAGTAACCGGACGGGCTGCGCGCCCGTTTCTTCTGGAAGCATCCAGACGTAATCGCCGCGCAAAAGCGGCGCCAGCAGTTGCTTGAGTGAGGCATCAAAACTCAATTTTGTGATCGCCGGTAAGGTACGCGCGTCGTCGGCCATCAAGTGGCGGTTGATCCAGTAGAGATAATTGACGAGGCTCGTGTGGCTAATCATGCTTCCCTTCGGCTGCCCGGTGGAGCCGGAGGTGTAGAGGATGTAAGCGAGGTTTTCAGGGGCGGCGATGCATTGCGGGTCGTCCGCGCTCTCGACGCCGATGTTCTCCCGGTCGGTATCCAGATAGACGAGTTGAGCATCGTGCTCCGGCCACGCCACGTCGAGACTTTGCTGCGTCAACAACACTTCGATCCGCGCATCTTTAAGAATGAAGCCGAGACGTTCCGACGGATACGTCGGCGATAGAGGAACGTAGGCCGCGCCCGCCTTCAAAGCGGCGAGCAGACTGACGATCATCTCCAGCGAAGGCTCCATGCAAATCCCGACCGGAGATTCCGTCCTGACGTTCAATTTCCGCAGGCGATGAGCCAGTTGATTAGCTTGCCGGTTCAACTCTTGATAAGTAATCTGCGTCTCCCCGAAAATCGCGGCGACGGCGTCGGGAGTTTTCTGCGCCTGCGCTTCAAACAACTGTTGGAAACACTTCTCGCGCGGGTAGTCGGCCTGTGTCAGATTCCAGTCTGTCAGGATTTGTCGCCGTTCGGCTTCTGTCAGCATGCCAAGCGCGGCAATCGGCTTTCCGGTGTTCTCCAGCGCGCTGCCGAGGATGTTGACGAAATGGCCGCGCAAACGCTCTATGCTCTCCGGGCTAAAGAGGTTTGAGTCAAACTCTATGTATCCGTCCAATTCGTCCGGCTTGTTGGTAAAAGCAAGCGTCAGATCGTTGTCAACTTCCGGCATCTCGTCATGGATGTCCGTCAACACCAGCGCGACATCGAAGAGAGGACACCGTCTCTCACTACCGTTGATTCCCAAATCGCGCACCAGCCGTTGAAACGGGTAACGCTGTTTTGAATATGCTTCGAGCAAAGTTTCTCTGACGTTGAGGAGAAGTTGGCGGAATGACATGCCCGGATCGACTTCATCCACAATAGCCAGCGCATTTTGTTTCTGCGCAACCCTCTTGACCTCCTTCAGTGCCGGGCTGCCGACGACGATCATCTCGCGTCCTGTATATCTATGAAGACAGATTTTCAAGGCAGCCATCAGGGCTGTGTAAGTGAGAAACGGCAATTGGCCGGTTAAGCCTCTGAGTTTGGCGTACAACTCACCGTCGACCTTCACTGCGAGCCTCTCCCTGACCCTTTCCCGATCCTTCAATCTCTGGTAGTCCAACGCGAAATTCGACGCTTCTACCTTTTCGGACAGTCTCTTTATCCAGTAGTCTCGCTGCTCTTTGATCTCCGCATCAAAGAGCAGTATTTCCGACTCGGTGTTGCTCATCTGTTTTTCCTTTCGCTGGGTGAGGATCAACCTGAAGTACATCACGCTTTCGAGACTCACATGATCCGGCTTTTACTATTGACGAACGGCTGGTACACAATTAGCAGCTCAATCGAAGTTGAAGGTCTGTGCGGCCAACTCATCTCTCACTTCTACACCCTGTCCCCTTCCGCTCACTTCCGCCCGCTCTCCGACACCCTTCAACTCCGCTGCCACT
>DASPJG010000078.1:0-6236 GCA_035628755.1 Pyrinomonadaceae bacterium | reverse complement strand
GTGAAGGAACGCCGCTGGCACTGGGTTAGCCCCGGCGCGGCCATCGCCGTCGCGCTCTGGCTTGTCGTCTCGTTCGGCTTCCGCGCCTATCTCAGCTACTTCAATTCCTATAACGCCACTTACGGCTCGCTCGGCGCGGTCATCATCCTCATGCTCTGGTTCTACCTGACCGGCGCGGCCATCCTCATCGGCGGCGAAGTCAACTCCGAAATCGAACTCGCAACGACCGGAAAGCCCGAAAAGCAAATAGACCCGAGCGCGGCGAAACCCTCTTCCCCGACGACCCGCCCGCAACCACCCGCAGGCGCGAAAACTCCCGGCGAACTCGCCGCCGCCGCCCGCCGCCACAAAAGAGAGAAGAGAAGAAAGTGAATCGTAAATCGTGAATCGTGAATAGAAAGAAAAGCGCTTTGCTTTTTCTATTCACGATTCACGATTTACGATTCACGGCTTTTAAGCTACTCGCTGATTCCCGTGAGGGCGAGGCCGAGCAGTATGATCTTCTTGATGCCTTTGTAGAGTGGCTCGATCTCGCAGTTTTCGGTCAGGGCGTGAGAATCTGCGCAGGGGCCTGCGCCGGTGGAGATGGATGAGACGCCCGCGAGCAGGGCTGCGCTTGAGTTGTTCGACCCGGTGATGGTGATCGGCGGGTTCTCGAAACCCATCGCGAGGTGGACGGATTCAGCCGTGCGCACGAGCGGAGAGTTGCGGTGGTTGGGAATCTGGGCGGATGGCGAAGTCGAAATCACTTCGGTCTTGACGGTCATGCCTGCGCGCTTCGCTTCCTCCTGAATGATCGCGTTTATCTTTCGTTCCAGATCGGAGATCACTGCGTTGTCGGTCGAACGCAGGTCAACCGTGAACCACGCATCGGCGGCCTTCGCGTTGACGACTTCCGAGCCGCCGAGCATCCCGACGTTCAAATTTGAAGAGGGTGTGCGCGGCACTTCGAGTTCGTAGATGCGCGCGATGGCGCGGGCGAGGGGAAGCGTGGCGGAATAGGGCGGCGTGCGGGAGCGCGTGTGCCCGCCGGGGCCGATGAAGTGATGCCTGTACCAGTTGATGCCGATGCCGCCGTAGGTGAAGCCCTCGTAGCCGCCATCGAGCGCGATGTAGTGGTCAATCCTGCTCTTGTTCTCTTTGACGTATTCCTCCGCGCCGCGCAAGGCCGTCTCCTCCTCCACCGTGAAGACGAACACCAGATCGCCGCGGGTCTTGATCCGCGCTGCATCGAGGGCGCGGATCATGGCAAGCATGGCTTCGATGTTCCGCGTATCGTCGCCGACGCCGGGGGCGTAAATCCTCCCGTCGCGGACGGTTGCCTTGATCTGCAAGCCTTCCTGAAAAACCGTGTCGAGGTGCGCGTCGAAAACGACGCGGGGGCCGCCGCCCGTGCCCTTGCGCTCCGCGATCAAGTTGCCCGTCGCGTCGTAATGAATGTTCGCCAGTTTGTAGCCGCGCAGTATTTTTTCGATGTACTCGGCGCGCTTCCGCTCTTTGCCCGAGGGCGCGTTGATCTCCGTGATCGCGATCCATTCGCGCAAAGTCGTCGCGCGATCTTGTTTGACGAATGCGAAAGCCGCCTGCACCGCCGGGCGGTTCATCAAAGCTCTGGTTTGTTCCAAAGTCATCTGCGCTCGGCCTTCAACCTGAAGTGCGGCGAGACAGAGCAGGGCGACGGCGAACCGAAACAGTAAGCGGGGCGTGCGGGTCATCAATATCACTCCTTGAAGCGGGCTGCGACGGGGCGAAATCATTAACGCTGCCAGTAGTGCTTGATCTTCTGCGGGAGTTGTTGGAAAGGGGCGTATTCGGCGCGCCGCCCGGCTTTTTGCATCTCCCTGACCATGCGTATCGCGCCGTCTGCGTTGCGCGTGTGGACGAGGATGGTGGCTGCCGGCTGGATGTGCGGATTGGCGGCGAGCCACGCGGCGACGGCGTAGCCGGTTCGCTCGTCGTCGTGTGCGGAAGACTTATAGTGTTCGGGCAGCAGATCGTGGTCGAGGAAGATGGCGTCGTAGAAATTCTGCGAGAGCAGTTCGATGGCGCGGCGCGGTTCGACGGCGATGTCGAGATGGTCTCCGGCGAAACGAGCGTCGAACCAATCGTGTCGTGATTCGTCGTCGTCGAGGAGGAAGATGCGGATCGCGTCGCGCTGCCGCGAGGCGTTGCTCAAACCGAGTTTGACGAGTAGTCCCTGCCAGATGCTCATAAACGCGAGGAGCAATTTTGTACGCGCCCGGCGCGAGCGCGTGTTGCATTATCTCCGTGTTGAAATTAGTATGTCAGCGGGAAATATAGCATAGATGCTTAATGCCCGACGATAGAGCAAGAACTCCCACAACTGCTGAAATACTTAAATTCATGAGCACCGTTTTCGAGGCCGCGCCGTGCAGCTTCGGCAGACGGAAATGCTTTTATAGACGATGGCAAAGTGCCCTTACTGTAAAAGACCCCTACCCGGCCTCGGCCTTAAATGTCGTGCGTGTCGCCGCTACGTGCTCGGCTGGCCTTACGTCCTGCTGCTCTCCATCTTCGTGCTCATCTCGCTCGCCGTCATCCTCGAATTAGTTCTCAGCCTGCTTTGAGCGCGCCCCTTCGCTGCGCCCCTTCGTCGCGCTCGCCGCATCGTCGCGACGGGGCGAAAATCGAAAATTGAATGATAAAGTTTGAGCAAAATTGTTATGTTTTGCCGCGCCGGTACGAACGTCTTGCATTATCAGTTTCGGATGCTATAATCCGCCCGCTCCCTCATGAATAAAATTTTTTGAGGAGTTCAAAAATCAGGCCGCGCATTTGAGTCATACCCCGCGCGGCTTTGCTCCAAAGTTCAACCAAGCATTAATCGCCGAGCAGGATGTCGTCCGACAACGCCAAAAAGATACCGCCACTGCGCGCCGTGCCCGAGAAGGACGCGGGAACGCCCGCGCTGCCCTTTGACGACGCGGCGGTTGGCGACGAAACGACGCAGGCGGGTGGGTCTCCATCGTCGTGCGCCTACTGCTTCGGTTCGGGCATGGAAGTGGTCGCGGGCAAGGGCGCGCGGCGTTGCCGCTGCCGCGTTCAGGGTGGCCGGACGAAGATGCTCGAAGGCGCGCGCATCCCGCGCCGCTACGACGGTTGCTCGCTCCACAACTATTTCCCCGCGCCCAACAACGGCACTCAACTCAAGGCTTTCAACTACGCTTTCCGCCTCGTGCGCGAATATCCGGCGGTGGATCGCGGGCTGCTGTTCATGGGCACGGTCGGCGTCGGCAAGACGCACCTCTCGGTCGCCATACTTCGCGGCCTGATGGAGAAGGGCGTGCCCTGTCTCTTCTATGAATTCGGCTCGCTCTTAAAAGAGATTCAAGACTCCTACAACAAGATTTCGCACACGTCCGAACTGCGCCTGCTCGCCCCCGTCTATCAGGCGGAGGTGCTCGTGCTGGACGAACTCGGCGCGTCGAAACCAACTGACTGGGTGCGCGACACCATGATGCAGATCATCGGCACGCGCTATAACGACAAAAAACTCACCATCTTCACCACCAACTACTTGGACGCGCGCCGCGCCGCCACCGATGAGACGCTGGAAGACCGCGTCGGCGTCCGTCTGCGCAGCCGCCTCTTCGAGATGTGCAAGACCGTCCACATCGAAGGCGAAGACTATCGCCGCCGCTACGACACGCAGCAAACCTCTTAGCCCGCCAGCAGCCCCTCCGGCGTTTTCTCCAGCCATTCACAGCGTCCATAGCCTGCGCGAGCCTCGTCCGGCGAGCCTGATGGCCGGGTTGTGCGAGAGACGTGTGCGCCCTACCCAAATCAGAGTGGTTCTGGTAAGTTTGGCGACACAGAAAACATCAAATCCAGATTGCTTTTCAAGGGGAACGTATGGCCAACACGGACGCGGATAGCGATCTCGCACAGGAGATGAACACGCTGGTTGACACAAGCAAGTCAACCTCGGAGGCTTTCACCATCATCGGGACGGAGTTGATTGAAGTGAAAGCGATGCTGATGACTTTGATCGATCTCCAGAAGGCGGTCTTGTTCGCCTCCGGGTCGTCCGAAAGCGAACTCGAAACGAACGTGCAAAATCTGCTCGACGGCTACCGCAAGAGATTCCTGTCGCAGATGGCGGGGCGCATCAGAGAGGCGGCGGAGCAGACCTAGACAAATGGGCGGCGCGGGCGTGTGAGCGCGCGCCCGCGCGCCATGACGTGCAAAGGGGGCGGGTATGAAACGGGTTGCAATCCTTGCGTTAATGGCCGCGTGTTTGCAGTCGTCCTGCATCATGGCGGGCGGCTATTCGAGCCGTGGCGGTTGGTTCTTCTGGCCGGGCGGGCTGGGGATTCTAGTGTTGGTCGTCGTCGTCGTGCTGCTCGCGCGTAGAAGACGCGGGTGAACAGGCGGGGCGGCGCGCAGGGCTTAAAAGCGCTTACCGGCAGAGGGGCGCAGACCCGAGAGCCATTATGTATAATGACCCGATACATTTGATCGAAACACTCAAATATTGATCTAAAGCGCGACGAAATCTTAAATGCCCAAACGCACGGACATCCACAAAATTCTCGTCATCGGCTCAGGGCCTATCGTCATCGGGCAGGCCGCGGAGTTCGATTATTCGGGCACGCAGGCGTGCCGCGTGCTCAAGCAAGAGGGCTACGAGGTGGTGCTCGTCAACTCGAACCCCGCGACGATCATGACCGACCCCGAGACAGCCCACCACACCTACATCGAACCGCTCACCGTGGCCTGCATCACCGAGATCATACGCAAAGAGCGACCCGACGCGCTTTTGCCGACCGTCGGCGGGCAGACCGCGCTGAACCTCGCCGTCGCGCTCGCGGACGCGGGCGTGCTGGACGAGTTCGGGGTGGAGATGATCGGGGCGAAGCGCGAGGCCGTGAAGATCGCCGAGGATCGCCAGTTGTTCAAACAGGCGATGGACGAAGAGGGATTGCCGATGCCGCGCGGGGGCTTTGCGCGCTCTTGGGGCGAGGCCGAACAACTCGTGGAGACCACCGGGTATCCCGCGATCATCCGCCCGAGTTTTACGCTCGGCGGGTGGGGCGGCGGCGTCGCGTTCAACCCGGAAGAGTTTGAGGAGATCGTCAGGCACGGGCTGGCCGCGTCGCCGATCCACGAAGTTTTGATCGAGGAATCAATTCTCGGCTGGAAGGAGTATGAACTCGAAGTCATGCGCGACCTGCATGACAACGTAGTCATCATCTGCTCGATTGAAAATTTCGACCCGATGGGCGTCCACACGGGCGACTCGATCACGGTTGCGCCCGCGCAGACTTTAACGGATGTCGAATATCAACGCCTGCGCGACATGTCGATCAAGGTGATTCGCAAGGTCGGCGTCGAGACGGGCGGCTCGAACATCCAGTTCGCCGTCAGCCCGGAGAACGGCGACGTGCGTATCATCGAGATGAACCCGCGCGTGTCCCGCTCGTCCGCGCTCGCCTCGAAAGCGACCGGGTTTCCCATCGCGAAGATCGCGGCGAAACTCGCCGTCGGCTACACGCTCGATGAGATTCCGAACGACATCACGAAAAAGACGCCCGCTTCGTTCGAACCGACGATTGATTACGTGGTGGCGAAGATTCCGAAGTGGAACTTCGAGAAGTTTCGCGAGGCCGAAGATGTGCTCGGCACGCAGATGAAATCGGTCGGCGAAGTGATGGCGATTGGACGCACCTTCAAGGAAGCTCTCTTCAAGGGCTTGCGCTCGCTCGAAGCGACGAAGCCGCTGCGCCTCGCAGATGTGCCCGCGGACGAGCTACAGCGCAAACTCGCGCGCCCGAACTCGCAACGTTTCTCCTACATCACCTACGCCCTTGAGCACGGCGTCTCCATCGAAGAGATTCACCGTCTTTCGAAGATCGATCCGTGGTTTCTCGAACAACTACAGGACGTGATGTTGATCCAGAAGCGCATCGAGGCGCGCGCGCTCGAAGAGATTTCCGCCGAAGCTCTGCGTGAGGCGAAGGAGGTCGGGCTGTCGGATCGTCGCATCGCTTATCTCACGAAGCGCACGGAGGACGAGGTGCGCGCCCGGCGCAAGAGTCTCGGCGTCGTGCCGGTTTACAAGCGCGTGGACACGTGCGGCGCGGAGTTTGAATCCTTCACGCCCTACCTCTATTCGACCTACGAGGAAGAAGACGAGGCCGCGCCCACGGACAGGCGCAAGATCATGATCCTCGGCTCAGGCCCGAACCGCATCGGGCAGGGCATCGAGTTCGATT
>DASPJG010000077.1:0-4345 GCA_035628755.1 Pyrinomonadaceae bacterium | reverse complement strand
GGCTACTACATCGTCTCTCTGAACAAACTCGTCGCGTGGCTCGGCGAAAAATGCGAGGAGGCGGGCGTCAATATCTTTCCGGAGTTTCCGGGCGCGGAGATGCTCTACGACGAGCGCGACGCGGTGATAGGCGTGCGCACGGGCGACAAGGGCATCAACAGGGAAGGCAAGCAGAAGGCGAACTTCGAGCCGGGCGTTGACCTGTTGGCGAAAGTCACGGTGCTCGGCGAGGGGCCGCGCGGTTCGCTCACGAAAAGCCTCTCGCAGCGTCTGAATCTGAACGACGGGCGCGAGCCGCAGGTTTACAGTCTCGGCGTTAAGGAACTCTGGGAGTTGCCGGACGACCGCTACCCGGCGGGGCGCGTCACGCACACGCTCGGCTACCCGTCCGACACGCACACCTACGGGGGCGGCTGGATTTACGGGATGCAGAACCGCATCCTCAACCTCGGCTACGTCACCGGACTCGACTACGAAGACCCGCTGCTCGACCCGCACGCCGAGTTTCAACGCTTCAAACAACACCCGACCATCGCCAAACTGCTCGACGGCGGCAAACTCCTGCGCTACGGCGCGAAGACCATCGCCGCCGGAGGCTTCTACGCGATGCCGCAACTCTACGCCGACGGCGTGTTGCTCGTCGGCGACTGTGCGGGCTTCCTCAATTCGCAACGCCTCAAGGGCATTCACACGGCCATCAAGAGCGGCATGCTCGCCGCCGAGACGATCTTCGAGGCGTTGCTGGCGGGAGATTTTTCGGCGCGGCAGTTGGGGCGTTATGAAACGCTTGTGCGGGAAAGCTGGATCATGCCGGAGTTGCGCAAGGTGAGAAATTTTCACGCGGGCTTTCGCAAAGGCCGCTGGCTCGGCATTGCCAACGCCGGGCTGCAATTTATCACGGGCGGGCGTTCATGGGGCTTGTTCGACCGCGCCTCGTCTGTGCCGGGGCACGTCGCGCTCAAAAAACTTTCCGCCTACGGTTACAAGGGTGATGCGCTCGAACAACGCTACGACGGCCTACGCTTCGACGGTAAGCTGACCTTCAACAAACTGACGGACGTTTATCACGCCGCCGTCGGCCACGACGAGGATCAGCCCGCGCACCTGCACGTGCTCGACACCAACATCTGCGCCGAGCGTTGCGCCGAAGAGTACGGCAACCCCTGCCAGCGGTTTTGCCCGGCGGCGGTCTACGAGATGGTTGAAGACCCATCGGTGGCGGGCAAGCGGCGGTTGCAGATCAACTTCTCCAACTGCGTCCACTGCAAGACGTGCGACATCATGGACCCCTACCAGATCATCAACTGGGTTACGCCCGAAGGCGGCGGCGGGCCTGACTACAAGAACATGTAAAAACCGTAAATCGTAAATCGTGAATCGTGAATAGAAAGAACCCCGTCTTCTACTATTCACGATTCACGATTTACGATTTACGTTCTTATGGCTATGCGACTCGCGGAGGAATCTCGTGCGCGGCTGGAACGGTTTTTCCGTTCGTATGAGCGAGATGAGAGGTTGCGGCTGCCGCCGGTTTTCGTCCATGCCGGGTTTTGGTCGGACGGTTTGACGAGAGTCCTGCGCGTTGCGGCGATCACCATCGGTCGTCACATTTTCGTCTCGCGGAAAGTTGTCGAGAGAAATGCGCGCGGGCAGTTGACGGTGCCCGGCTGGTTGCTGGCGCACGAGGCGGCGCACGTCAGGCAATTTCAGCAAGCGGGCTTCTGTCCGTTCGTCTTCAATTACGCGCGCGAGGCTCTGGCGTTTTTGGTGCGAAACGGCAAGTTCGATGCAAGGGCGAGGATGGAGGCTTACGAACAGATCACGCGGGAGCGGGAGGCGCGGGAAGTTGAGGCCGCTTATCTCCAATGGCGCGTGAGCGTGCCGCCGTCTCTCGGCGTTGAAGTCTAACGTTTAAACGTGAGGTTACCGCGTCAATCCGCTTCCTTGATGCTGAAGTCAATTTTCCCCTGCTCGACTTCCATCAGGGCGACGCGCGTGTGCTTGTGTTGCTGCGTGTCCATCTCGATGCGCGGGCGCGCGCCGCGCTGGAGCTGCTTGCTCCGTTGCGCGGCGACGATGATCATGCGGTACTTGGAATCCAAAAAAGGATGGACTCTTTCCTCGGCCGGATCGGTAATTTCTTCCTTGCTCGCTTGTGTTGCTTTAGCCATCTTAGTTTCCATTCTCACCGGCCAGGCCGGCTCTCCTGATAAGATTTAAAATAAGTTCACTCGAAACAGCGTTCTGGTTGCGACAATTTCAGCAGCCTACGGAAAAGTGGCGAGTACGCGCTCGGCGAGTCGTTCCTGTCGTTCGCGGCGCGCCCTCTCAGCATACACGATAGAGGCCAGTTGCGTCGCGGCGCGGTCAACATCGTCGTTGAGCACCACATAGTCGAACTCGCGATAATGTTCCACTTCGCCGCGCGAATTTTGCAAGCGCAGCGCGAGCGTGTCGGAGTTTTCCGACTGTCTTCCCGTCAGACGCCGCCGCAGTATCTCGAACGAAGGCGGCAGGATGAACACGCTCACGGCCTCGATCCCGAGGCGGCGGACGGTGGCCGCGCCCTGCACGTCGATCTCCAGCACGATGTCGCGCCCCGCGACCATCTCGCGCTCGACCACCTTGAGCGACGTGCCATAAAAGTTTCCGTGAACAGAAGCCCATTCCAGAAACTCGCCGCGCTCGCGCGCCGCCGTAAACTCTTCGACGGTGACGAAATGATATTCGCGCCCGTTCACCTCGCCCTGTCGTGGCGCGCGCGTCGTCCATGAGACGGAGTAGCCGAGCCGTGGCATGTGCGTCAGGATGCGGCGGATGAGCGTGCCTTTGCCACCGCCCGAAGGCGAGCTGATGACGAAGAGAATTCCGCGCTCCGGTTCGACCGGCGCGGGCGACCCGGCTGCGTCCGTCTTCGATTTCTCACTCAACGTTCTGCACCTGCTCGCGCAATTTTTCCACTTCCGCCTTGATCGCCAGCGCGGCCTCTTTGATCGACATGTCGGTTGATTTCGAGAGCACGGTGTTCGCCTCGCGGTTGAATTCCTGCAAGAGAAAATCCAGACGCTTGCCCGTGTCGCCTTCGCTGTCAATGATCTCGCGGAACTGTTTGACGTGGCTGCGCAGCCGCGCCAGTTCTTCGCTGATGTCGCTGCGGTCGGCCAGATAGGCGACCTCCTGCGCGAGACGGCCTTGATCGAGTTCAACGATTTCGAGTCCGTCGCGCGCCAGCAGTTCGCTGATGCGTCGCTGCAAACGCGCGCGATACGATTCGATGAGGTCGCTTGCGACGGCTTCGATGACGGGCACTTGTCGTTCGATCTCGTCGAGCCGCGAGTGCATTTCGGCGGCCAGAGCCTCGCCCTCGCTCTGCCGCATGCGGTTTAACTCCGCCAGCGCGTCCGTGACGGCGCGCTCGATGCCCTCCTTCATCGCCTCGGTCAGATTACCGTCGCGCACAGGCTGCAACGCGCCCGGCAGACGCGCCAGCACGTTGATGTCGGGTTCGCCCGTCAGGGCAAATTCCTGCTGGACGGAGCGCATCGCCTCGATGAAGCCCGCGATGAGCGGTCGGTTCATCTCGTAGGCGACCTCGCTCGTGCGGTCAATGACGATGGTCGCGTCAACGCGCCCGCGCGAAAGTTGTTCGCCGATGCGGCGGCGAATGACGGTTTCAAGGCTCGACAACTCCGAGCCCACGCGCAGGTGTATATCGAGAAAACGGTTGTTGACGGTCTTGAGATCGACGGAGACGTTGAAATTATCGCCAGTCGTCGTGCCGCGCCCGAATCCGGTCATTGATTTCATAAGTGCTGGTCAGTGGTCGGTTGCCAGTTGTTCTTTGCCAGTCGCCGATTGCTCATCATCCGTCTCCACGACGATTGTTAAGCACGAACAACTGTCCACGGACAACTGACTACGGACTAACTTCGACCTCCTCCTCTTCATCCGCGAATTGCAGTTCGTAGAGTTTTTTGTAAGTGCCGCTCTGTGTCAACAGTTCCTCGTGCTTGCCCATTTCAATGATGCGCCCGCGTTCCATGACGACGATTGCATTTGCGCGCCGGATGGTGGAGAGGCGGTGCGCGATGACGAGGGTGGTGCGGTTGCGCGTCAGGTTAGCGAGAGCCTTTTGCACAAGCCGCTCGGATTCGGCGTCGAGCGCGGAAGTGGCTTCGTCGAGAACGAGCACGGACGCGTCTGCGAGAACGGCGCGCGCGATGGCGAGACGCTGCCGCTGGCCGCCCGAGAGAAAGATGCCGCGCTCGCCGACGATGGTGTCATAGCCGTCCGGCAACTCTTCGATGAAATCATGCGCGAAGGCGACGCGCGCCGCCTCTTTGAT
>DASPJG010000076.1:0-15771 GCA_035628755.1 Pyrinomonadaceae bacterium | reverse complement strand
GGTCGAGCACCGTCCAGCCGTCGCGATCCGGCAACTTGATGTCGAGCGTGATGGCGTCCGGCTTGTACTTGCGTGCGAGGCTGAGGGCGGCATCGCCGCGCGTGGCCACCACCCCCTTGAAGTTCTTCTCGCGCGCGAGGTCTAGCAGGATGCGCGCGAAGTTGAGGTCGTCTTCGACGATGAGCACGACGCGCTCTCCGTCGAGGATGTTGTTGCGGTCGTCGGCGACATCGCTTGCCCCGACGAACGCGGTGTCTGCGTCATACACCGTGGGCGCGCCCCACGCGGCGTAGTCGGATGCGGCAACGGCGGGCTTGATGGCGGCGGCGTTGCGCGTGCCTCCCATCACGTCCAGACCGTGCGCGGAGCCGTTGCCGGACGGGGCGGGCGCGTAAGCGAGCGGCAGGTAGAGCGTAAAGGTGCTGCCCTCGCCGGGCACGCTCACGACGCGAATCTCGCCGCCGAGCAAGCGTGCGATCTCGCGGCTGATCGAGAGCCCCAAGCCCGTCCCGCCGTACTTGCGGCTCGTCGTGCCGTCGGCCTGCTGGAACGCCTCGAAGATGATTCGCTGCTTGTCGGGCGCGATGCCGATCCCCGTGTCCGTGACGGAGAAGGCGACGACGCTCCCGGCGCGGTTGAGCGATTCCTGATAATACTTCTGTTCCGGCGGAGCCGTTTCGATCCGCAGGGTGACGCTCCCCTGCTCGGTGAACTTGAATGCGTTCGAGAGCAGGTTTTTGAGAATCTGCTGCAAACGCTTCTCGTCCGTGCGCATCGAGACGGGCAGCGTTGCGCCGCGTTCGATGTTGAAATTGAGTTTCTTATCGAGCGCAACCTGCTGGAAGCTGCGTTCGAGTTGCCCGCCCACTTCATCAAACGACACATCGTTGATGTCTATGCCCATCATGCCGGATTCGATCTTGGAGAGATCGAGGATGTCGTTGATGAGCGAGAGCAAGTCCGCGCCGGAAGAGTGGATCGTCTCGGCAAACTGCACCTGCTTCGGCGTGAGATTGTCTTCCTTGTTCTCCGCCAACTGGCGCGAGAGGATGAGCATGCTGTTGAGCGGCGTGCGCAGTTCGTGCGACATGTTCGCCAGAAACTCCGATTTGTACTTGGAAGTGAGAGCCAATTGCTCGGCCTTCTCTTCCATCGCCCAGCGCGCTTCCTCGACCTCGCGGTTCTTGGCTTCGACCTCCGACTTCTGTTTCTCCAGCAGCGTCGCCTTCTCCTGCAATTCCTCGTTCGTCTGCTGCAACTCCTCCTGCTGGCTCTTCAACAGTTCTTCCGATTCACGCAGCGACTCGGCCTGTTGTTCGAGTTGCTCGTTCTTCTTCTTGAGTTCGTCCTGCTGGCTCTGGAGTTCGGCTGCGAGCGATTGCGATTGCAGGAGCAAATCTTCGGTGCGACTGTTGGCCTCAATCGTGTTGAGAACGATGCCGATTGATTCGGTCAGTTGATCGAGGAACGTCAGGTGCGTGTCGTTGAAGCGATTGAACGACGCCAGTTCGATGACCGCCTTGACCTCGCCCTCGAACAACACGGGCAGCACGATGATGTTGAGCGGCGGAGCTTCGCCGAGCCCCGACCCGATGCGGATGTAGTTGTCCGGCACGTTCGTCAGCAGAATGCGCTCTTTCTCCAGCACGCACTGGCCGACGAGTCCCTGCCCCGGCTTGTACTCGTTCGACAAATTCTTACGCTCCGTGAAGGCGTAGCCGCCGAGCAGTTTCATCAGCGGCGACCCGTTGTTGGAAGCGTTGACGTAGAAGACGCCCTGCTGCGCGTCAACGAGCGGCGCGAGTTCGGAGAGCACGAGTTGGGAGACGGTCGCCATGTCGCGCTGCCCCTGCAACATGCGCGTGAAGCGCGCGAGGTTGGTCTTGAGCCAATCCTGCTCCGTGTTCTTCTGCGTCGTATCTTTGAGATTGCTGATCATCTCGTTGATGGTTTCCGAGAGCGCGGCCACTTCGCCCTGCGCCTCGACGGCGATTGAGCGCGTGAGGTCGCCCTTCGTCACGGCGGTTGACACGTCCGCGATGGCTCGCACCTGCGTCGTGAGGTTGGCGGCAAGACCGTTCACGTTGTCCGTCAGGTCGCGCCACGTGCCCGCCGCTCCGGGCACGTTCGCCTGCCCGCCGAGTTTTCCTTCGACGCCCACCTCGCGCGCCACGGTCGTCACCTGATCGGCGAAGGTGGCGAGCGTGTCGGTCATGCTGTTGATGGTGTCGGCCAACTCCGCGATCTCGCCCTTCGCCTCCACCGTCAACTTGCGCTTCAAGTCGCCGCCCGCGACCGCCGTCACGACCTTCGCAATCCCGCGCACCTGTCCCGTCAAGTTGCTCGCCATCGAATTGACGTTATCCGTCAAATCTTTCCACGTCCCGGCCACGCCGCGCACGTCCGCTTGCCCGCCGAGTTTTCCTTCCGTGCCCACTTCGCGCGCCACGCGCGTCACTTCCGACGCGAACGAGTTCAACTGGTCAACCATCGTGTTGATGGTGTTCTTGAGTTCGAGAATCTCGCCTTTGACATCAACGGTGATCTTCTTCGACAGGTCGCCGTTAGCAACAGCGGTTGTCACCTCCGCGATGTTGCGCACCTGCCCCGTGAGATTTCCCGCCATCGAGTTCACGTTATCGGTCAAATCCTTCCAAGTACCCGCGACGCCGCGCACGTCCGCTTGCCCGCCGAGTTTTCCTTCCGTACCCACCTCGCGCGCCACGCGCGTCACTTCCGAAGCGAACGAGTTCAACTGGTCAACCATCGTGTTGATCGTATCTTTCAACTCCAGAATCTCGCCCCGCACGTCAACGGTGATCTTCTTCGACAAGTCGCCGTTGGCAACTGCCGTCGTCACGTCCGCGATGTTGCGCACCTGCGCGGTGAGGTTGCCCGCCATCGAGTTCACGTTGTCCGTAAGGTCTTTCCACGTTCCGGCCACGCCCGTCACCTGCGCCTGCCCGCCGAGTTTGCCCTCCGTACCTACCTCGCGCGCCACGCGCGTTACTTCCGACGCGAATGAGCCGAGTTGATCGACCATCGTATTGATAGTGTTCTTGAGTTCAAGAATCTCGCCCTTAACATCAACGGTGATTTTCTTCGAGAGGTCGCCGTTAGCAACTGCCGTCGTCACTTCGGCGATGTTGCGCACCTGCCCCGTGAGATTTCCCGCCATCGAGTTCACGCTGTCGGTCAAGTCCTTCCAAGTGCCCGCCACTCCGCGCACGTCGGCCTGCCCGCCCAACTTACCTTCAGAACCCACTTCGCGCGCCACGCGCGTTACTTCCGACGCGAACGCGTTGAGTTGATCGACCATCGTGTTGATCGTATCTTTCGACTCCAAAATCTCACCCCGCACGTCAACCGTGATCTTCTTCGACAAGTCGCCGTTAGCGACCGCCGTTGTCACTTCAGCGATGTTGCGCACCTGCCCCGTGAGATTTCCCGCCATCGAGTTCACGCTGTCGGTTAAATCTTTCCATGTTCCGGCAACGCCTTTCACATCGGCCTGCCCGCCCAGCTTGCCCTCAGAACCCACCTCGCGCGCCACGCGCGTCACTTCCGAAGCGAATGCGTTGAGTTGATCGACCATCGTGTTGATCGTGTCTTTCAACTCCAAGATTTCCCCGCGCACGTCCACTGTGATCTTCTTCGACAGGTCGCCGTTAGCAACCGCCGTTGTCACTTCGGCGATGTTCCGCACCTGTCCCGTCAAGTTGCTCGCCATCGAATTGACGTTATCCGTGAGGTCTTTCCAAGTACCCGCGACGCCTTTCACATCGGCCTGACCGCCCAGCTTGCCCTCAGAACCCACTTCGCGCGCCACGCGCGTTACTTCCGAAGCGAACGAGTTCAGCTGGTCAACCATCGTGTTGATCGTGATTTTGAGTTCGAGAATCTCGCCCTTAACATCAACGGTGATTTTCTTCGAGAGATCGCCGTTGGCAACTGCCGTCGTCACTTCGGCGATGTTGCGCACCTGCCCGGTGAGATTGCTCGCCATCGAATTGACGTTATCGGTCAAATCTTTCCACGTTCCGGCCACGCCGCGCACGTCGGCCTGCCCTCCAAGTTTGCCTTCCGTGCCCACTTCGCGCGCCACGCGCGTCACTTCCGAGGCGAATGAGTTCAACTGGTCAACCATCGTGTTGATGGTGTTCTTGAGTTCGAGAATTTCGCCTTTGACATCAACGGTGATCTTCTTCGACAAGTCGCCGTTAGCAACGGCGGTTGTCACCTCCGCGATGTTGCGCACCTGTGCGGTGAGGTTGCCCGCCATCGAGTTCACGCTGTCGGTCAAGTCCTTCCAAGTGCCCGCGACGCCTTTCACTTTCGCTTCGCCGCCGAGTTTGCCCTCCGTGCCCACCTCGCGCGCCACGCGCGTCACTTCCGAGGCGAATGAGCCGAGCTGATCAACCATCGAGTTGACGATCTTGACGGAGCGCAGGAACTCGCCCTTGAGCGGGCGGCCTTCCACGTCGAGCGCCATGCGCTGCGAGAGGTCGCCGTTGGCGACCGCGCCGATGACGCGCGTGATCTCGTTGGTGGGGCGCGCCATGTCGTCAATGAGCATGTTGACGGAATCAACCACCTCGACCCACGAGCCATGCGCCCCGACGAGCGAGGCGCGTTGCGTGATCTTGCCATCGCGGCCAACGACGCGGCTGACGCGTTCGAGTTCCTTGACGGTCTGGTCGTTCATTTCCATGATGTCGTTCAAGGTGTCGGCGATCTTGCCAGCCTCGCCCGTCCATTCGGTCGGGAGTCGCTGGGAGAAGTCGCCCTTCTTGAAGGCCATCAGGGTTTTCAAGAGCAGCTTGGTATCGAGTGTGTCTGAAGTTGCCTGTTGATTTCGCATTGCGTCCTTCCAAAAAAATTTGATCGTTCCTGCCGGAGAAGGAATTTTAAGTTCGCGGCAAAAAAACCTCTCGCCCGCATGCCTCTTCAAAGCATCTTAGCTGTTAGTGAACACGCGGCGTGCCGCGCGCCGTGGAGAGAGACAACACGGCCAATACCGGAGTGGGTGGAGAGGCGCGAGGGAGAAGTTCGATTGCGTTGGTTATCAAAGTCGTTTGCCGCTTTAATTTATACCCGTCCGGCGAAAATATGTAAATCCCGCATGCGCCCGACCCGCCGCCGGAGCCGTTTTGCATCCGCGCGGCGCGGTTATAGACTGGCACGGGCGGCCATCGAGTCCGGCTTCTCAGGGAGTTTTTCTAATGATGCGATCTCGACCTTTTTCCTTCCGGCGCACGCCTTTTCAACTGCTCGCGCTGTTCTGTCTCGTCTCGGCCTGCGGGCTGTCGCCCGGCGCGAAGGCTGCCGCGACGGGCTGGTCTGCGCGCTTCGACGGCGACGTGCGTTTCTACCAGTTGACGGAGTTGGGAGTCGTCATCGTCGGCACGCAATCGTCGCTCTACGCGGTTGACGGCGAGCGCGGCGACATCCTCTGGCGGCGCAAAAACGTGCGGCTCGACGAGACCGACATCGCGCCCGTGCCCGGCACGGACATTTTGCTTTTGAGCTTGGAAAGCGACGGCAAGACGCGCCTCGAAGCGACCGACATCCTGACGGGCGGCGCGCTCTGGCGGAGCGAGCGCGTGCGCGGCAGCGTCATGCAGATGGCCGTGGACACGGAGGCGCAGCAACTCGCCGTGGTCGTCGTGCGCGGCGCGCGCGGGAAGTCGGGCGACGGGTTGAAGAAGCATCCGGTGACGCACGTCTTTAATCTCGCGGACGGTGACGAGTTGTGGAAACATGAGACGGGCGAGGTTGAATTGATGCCCGCCGCGTGGGGCGAAGACGGCGCGGAAGTGGAGACGAACTTCACGCTCGACAACTATCACCCGCCGCTTTTCGCCGATGGCCGTCTCTATCTTTTCTACGAAGGTCTCACGTCGTTCGACGCGGCGACGGGCAAGAGCCGCGAGCGCGAAAAGTTTCGCGTCAACGAAGAGGGACTCGCGCTGACCGAGGCCGACCCCGTTTTCGACGAACGCTACATCTACACCTCGGGGCGTGGGCGCGTGCGCGCCGTCTCGCGCGCGGATTTCGAGGTGGCTTGGGAGGCGAAAGATGTCGGCCTCGCGCCCGAAATTCTGCTGGCGGGCGAGGGGGCGACGCTCTACGTGCGCACGGGCGGCCAGTTCACGCGCCTCAAAGATGGCGAGACCGCCGAACGCGGCCCCTATGGCGTGAGCGCGATTGACACGGCGACGGGCAAGGTGCGCTGGCGTTACAAGGGCGCGGACAAGGGCATCACCAATCTCGCGCTGCCCGACGCCTCCACCATCCTCATCGCAGACCGCGACGACCTCATCTGGATTGACACGGCGACGGGCAAACGCCGCTCGAAAATTTCGCACAAGATCGAGCGCGCGGCCTTCGTCCTCGTCAACGAGCGCGGCGCGGCGGTGGTCGGCGGTCGCAACGAGATCGCGGCCTTCGACGCGCGGAGCGGCGCGGAGTTGTGGCGCACGCGCCATACGCCGCCGGGGCGCGGCATCTTTCGCACCGTCGGCGCGATTGCCGCGCGCGCCGCCTCGCTCTATTTCCGCTACGGCGGCACGGCCTCGTCGGTCTTCGGTGGGCTGCGCACGGCATCGCGCGCCGCGAGCGCGCTGCGCTGGTCTGGACTCTCTTCGGCGCGCAACACGCTGCCGAGTCTCACGTCGCTTGCCGCAGGAGCGGCGCGGCAGGAGATCACGCGCCGCTTCACCCCCTACGGCATCGCCTCGCGCGCGCGCGAAGCGGCGAATTTCCGGCTGCCGCGCCTGCCGCGCGCCAACATTTCCGACCTCCCGCGCCCCTCCGCGCGCGACGTGGACGAACGCCTCCTCGAACGTCTCGACCCGGCGAGCCAACTGGCGCGCCTCTCGCGTTTTCTCTGGCGGCGCGAACGCCTCGCAGCCCTGCGCGGCCAGTGGATGTACTACTACACGAATTTGAAGACGGGCGGCAGCGGCCTTGCGGGCGTCAATCTCAACAACGGGCGCACCGAGCGCGAACTCCGTCTCGAACGCCCAGACCCGCGCTTCACCACCGCCGAAGAGACCGGCCTGCTCTACACCTCGCAGGGCAACCGCCTGCACGCCCTGACGCTCGGCGGCGGCTTGCGATAAGATGACGGTGACCGGAGGAAAAGACAATGCAAGTTGTGAAACGGATCATCACCGTGCCGCCATCGCGCGAGCTTCGCATCCAACTGCCGGAAGAAGCGGCGGCGCACGAGGAAGCGGAAGTGATCGTGCGATTCAAGTCTTCACAGGTAAGCCACGCGGACAAACTCGCGGCCATGCGGGAGGCGGCGGTTGATCCTCTGTATCTGGCGGACATGAACGAAGTCGCGGAAGACTTTCAACATGCCGACAGCGATCAGCACGCGATATGAGCACGACGCGTTGGAGCGTGTGGCTCGCCAGCCTCGATCCGGTGGTCGGCTCGGAGCAGGGCAAGACGCGCCCGATCCTCGTCATCAGCGAAACCTCGCTCAACAACGTGTTGCCCGTCGTCAACGTCCTGCCTATCACATCGCGCAAGTCCGGGCGCAGAATCTATCCCAACGAAGTCTTGCTGCCTGCCGGGGCTGCCGGGTTGACGGCGGAGTCAATCGCCCTCTGCTATCAAATCAGGACACTCGACAAACGACGCCTGCTCCGAATGTTCGGCACGCTCGACGACCTTTCGCTCCGTGAAGCGATCCTCGATGCGTTGCGTTTTCAGTTAGGCATTTCATAACGCGGAACGGAATTGTGCAGACAGGCCAGCGGCTTTAGGGTTTGAGAGTTGGCCGCTTAGGGATTATCTTTGTTTGATGAGGCGGTTGGGGCGCGAAGCAGGCAACACGTTGCTGATAGTGCTGGGGATTCTTTCGGCGGGGATGGGGCTGAAGGGGTTTCTGCTGTCGAGCCGTTTTATTGACGGCGGCGTGACGGGCATTTCGATGTTGCTCTCCGACGTGCTCGGCCTGCCGCTGGCGATCCTGCTTTTCGTCATCAATATCCCCTTCATCATGCTCGGCTACCGGCAGATCGGCAAGACATTCGCGCTCAAGAGCGCGCTGGCGATTGCGGGGCTGTCGCTCTGCCTGACAATCGTCAAATACCCGGACGTGACGCACGACAAACTCTTGACGGCGGTTTTCGGCGGCATCTTCATAGGGGCGGGCATCGGCCTCGCCATTCGCGGCGGCGCGGTCTTGGACGGCACGGAGATCGCGGCCTTGCTCGTCAGCAAGAGCAGCAACCTGCTGCGCGTCGGCGACGTGATCCTCATCCTCAACGTCTTCATCTTCGCGGCTGCCGCCTTCTTTCTCGGCATCGAGTCCGCGCTCTATTCGATTCTCACTTACCTTTCCGCGTCGAAGACCATTGACTTCCTCCTGCACGGCATCGAGGAATACACCGCCGTCATCATCATCTCCGAACTCAGCGAAGATATCAGGCACGCGATCATCGCCCAACTGCATCGCGGCGTCACGGTCTACAAAGGGCGCGGCGGTTTGACCGACGCGGAACAGGATATTCTCTACTGCGTCGTGACGCGTCTGGAGATCGGGCGGGTCAAGCGGGTCGCCAGAGACATAGACGCGTCGGCGTTTATCCTGACGCACCCGCTGGCCGATGCCGAAGGCGGCATCATCAAGAAACCCGCGCTGCACTAGAAAAACGGACGCGCCGGGCTGTCCTCACGCGCCTTAAGAAGCCAGCAACGAACCCGGCTAAGACATCCCGCCGGACGTATCGAGCAATCGCCTGACCGTCTCGGCAATCCTGCCTATGTCCCCCGGCTTTCTGATGAACGCGTCCGCGCCCGCACGCCGCGCCGCACGCCCGCACTCGGTTGCCGAAAACATGATGATCGGCATCCCTGTGCGATGCGCCAGCGTGCGCGCATACCGCACTAGCTCTAGCCCGTTGATGTTCGGCAACTGGTAGTCACAGATCAAGAGGCTATAACTCGTCTCGCTTGCCAGCCTGACGACGGCAGCCGCGCCGTCGCCGCAGAGCGTGACGCGCCAGCCTTCATCTTCCAGCGTCTCTTTGACGGCTTGCGCGACCACCTTATGATCTTCGACTAGGAGAATATGAGGCATAGATATGTAGTAAGGGTGCGGGGCTTGTCCGTCCTTGTGCCGCAAGCCCCGCGTGCCTCTGCCGGTTGATGCCCACTAGGCAGAGGCAAGACGAACTCTGGCGCGGTCTGCTATGATGCCGCGCGTTCATGTTGAAAATCAGTGACGGTCATGCGTAGCTCAACCTCAACCTCAGTCTCTACCGAATGAATGAGCATCGCCGTTCGAGTAGAGAGGTTCTTACTCACGGCGACACCATCGAGCAGACGCATCCTACTATCAGTTGATAGTGAAGGCAAGAGCGAAATGCCGTCAGGAGGTAACTCCTGATGGCACGGCGACCCGCCCCGAAGCGTCTAGGGGAAAAACTCCTGCAAATCAGGATGGCGTTAGAGTTGAGTCAGACAGGAATAGTCCAGAGGCTCGACTATGAAGATTCGCCGCTCTACCCCGCGCAAATCTCCAACTTCGAGCAAGGTAAGCGCGAGCCGCCCTTACAACTTTTGCTGGCTTATGCGCGACTGGCGAACATACCGCTAGAGATTCTGGCAGATGACAAGCTAGACCTACCCGCCAAACTTCCCACCAAGCCGAAACACTCCTAATTATCGGGCAACCTTCGTTCGGGGATGCGTTAGAGAGTAAGACTAAAACGGCGCAGATCAATGAGGCGTTGTGCAAAGTTCTCTGTCACAACATCTGCTGCCTCATTCAATCTATGTTTGAGTTGGGACTAAAGCCGAGGTTCTGGAGTGAAGCGGCATGATGGTATAGAATCCAGACCATACCCAGAGAGCGGCGAGCCACCTATCGCCGCTCTTTCTCTTTTAGCTGACGCCACGCTCACTATGATTATTGACACTTCCCCCCCGGTGGCGTAACGTTCCCGTGTTGCCCTCTTAAGCGCGAACACCTCAACACCTCAACCTGACTGGTTTCACTTTCACCTTACGAAGGAGATTCACCATGATGAAAAGATTACGCGCTAGCTGGAGGCTTTTCCTGCTGGCCGCCTTGCTGCTCCCGGTCGCGGTACTCGCACACGCCCCGGGCTTCACCCGGGGCAACCCCTGCCACGCGGAGAGCACGCTCTATTACAGTGACGCGAGTCTCACGACGGTCGTTGGCGGCAACGAATACTTCTGCTGGCAAGGGCATAGTGTTTGGGGTCAGTGGACGCCCTATTCCACCTATACGTACAACGGCTCATGCTGTAGCACCTGCACCAGCAATGGTGTGTGCGGTATCGAGCCGTAGAAGTTACGAAGAGAAAGGGTTAGGTGGGAGGGGCAGGTTTCAGACCTGCCCCTCCCACCTTTTGGACAAAGCCGCTCTCTTGAAACGGTCTGCCCCAAAAGTCCACCACTTGCTCCAAAACTGCTTAAGGTTTTAGGGGTTATAGGCAAAGCCTCATAGCAATGAAAGATGATCGTCAAAGGTGATACCCCATTGAGCATTCACCCCTGCCCAATAGTATATGCGCTTCCTACGCGGCAAAGAGTTATCAGCCCTAGCGACCACTATGAACCGATTCGTCGGCAGAGTTTCTGGAATTGTCTCTGGCATTGCTGTGTACACGGTGATCTGAGCAGCTTCTTTTGCGATTATCAAAAATGACTTCTTCTCTTCAGGCTGAAGTGTAAACACTCGCGTATAAGGCGGCACATCGCCCGTCTCACGCAACGGAATATTATAGTGTGTCTTACCGTTTATCGTCAGTTCTTCAATTTCCATCCGTAGGCCGGTTATAGCTATAGGGCTTTGCACGATGAGGTAATACTCGCGACGCTGCTTGCCAAGATGGGTATGAACTTTTTCCTCAAGGGTGATGTCAATTTGGGGTTTCGTATGGCGGTCTAATTCTTTACGTAGAATGTCTAGTTGCTCATCCTTCTGAGATAGTTTTGCGTTTAACTCTTCTTTATCTGCCAATACGATCTCAAGTTGAGTCTTGAGTGTGCTTAACTCACCATCCCGAATATTAGCTCTCAGGCTATGAGTTGCCGCCGATTCTTGCGCCCGCTTTAACGCTTTCTGCGTTTCTTCATGCGCCTTAATATTTTTGTCTATAGTGGATTCAAGATCGGCTTTATCGCGTTCTAATTCTGCTATGCGGTCGTTTAGCCTCTTAACTTCTTTTGCATGTTCGGCGTTCAAATCTTCGACACCTTGATTTGGTTGCGTATTTTCTTTCTCTCGTCCTCCTGTCAGAAGCAAAATAATAATTGCGAGCAGCATCGCAAATGCGATGGGGGCTGTTACCCAACTTACCGAGAACCGTGGGAATTGAAAGCCGGACAATTCCTCTCTCAATACCGTAGCCAACGGGCGGTCTGACGCAAGCGACCACACGTCCGCAACATACGGCGGAAGGTAATAGAAGAGGATCGCTGCGATGGCTAGTAGCACGGTCAGCATCGGATGCCTCCGTAGCCATCTGTGGGCGCGTCTAGGGAACATGGCGCAAGGGTAGCATGATACCAGCTTGAGCCTGCCCAAAAAGTAGGCATGCTGCCCAGTAAGTGCTTAAGATTTAGTAGGTTTTTAGGCAAAGCGGCGTGGAAGTGTGAGTTTGTAGCGCGAAAGTATGAATCTGTATCGTGAAAGTATGAATCTGTGGTGCGAAAGTGCCAATTTGTATTGTGAAAGTGTCAATCTGTAGTGTGAAAGTGCCAATTTGTAAGGTGAAAGTGTCAATCTGCACGGTGAAAGTGCGAGTTTGTAGTGCGGAAGTGTGAATTTGTAAGGTGAAAGTATGAATTTGTAGCGTGAAAGTGTGAATTTGTACGGTGAAAGTGCCAATTTGCAGCGTGAAATGGTGAATTATTGCGCTGAAAGTCGGTTTTCGCGGCGGGATGGGCTGAAAAAGTTGGTTGCGGGTGTGCTCGGCGGGCGTATAATGCGCGCCGTTAAGGCGTTTGTGGCCGTTTCCCGCAGCGTTTCCCGGTTTGGAGATGGCCGAAAATCGTTCCTCGCAAGCCTCGTCGTTAGGGGCAAACCTCACTCCTGCGCAGAGTAGCCCCGGCGGCGCGTCCCTCAACCCTTCAACGGCAAAGGAGAAATTTACACACCATGAAAGACTCCGACACTCGTAGGTACGAGGCGTTTTTGCGCGTGCGCGATTTCGGCGCGGAGCGCGCGGCGCAGTTTCCTCCAAACTCTTTCGGCGCGGAAAAACTGGCCGCGCTCGGCGAAGTGATCGTGGCTCTGGAAAAGCACGCCAGCATGCAGGTTTCCGGCCTCAACACCGCTCAACAGGGCGTGTCGGGCAAGGCCGCCGCGCGCGACGAACTGCGGCGCGACCTCGAAGCCATCAGCCGCACCGCGCGCAGCATGGCCTCCGACGCGCCCGGCCTCGAAGACAAGTTCCGCCTCCCTACATGCCCAAAGATCAGGAATTGCTCAACACGGCGCGCGCCTTTGCCGCCGACGCCCAATCGCTCGCCGCAGAGTTTGTGCGGCGCGGCCTGCCCGCGGACTTTCTCGCAGACCTCGCCTCGGACATAGAGAGTTTCGAGCAGGCCGTCAACCGCAAGACCAGAGGCCGCGCCGCACACGTCACCGCCACCGCCGCCATTGACAAGCTCATTGACGACGGCATGAAACACCTGCGCCAACTCGATACGGTCGTGCGCAACATCTACGCCGACGACCCGGTGACGCGCGCCGCATGGACGACCGCGAGCCACGTCGAACGCGCGCCCCGGCGCAAGCAGCCGGACGCGCCCCCGCCGACGCCTCCGCCCCAACCCTAGCGGCAGTAACGCCGTCGGAATCATTTCGCTCAGGCGCACGCGCCTGAGCGAAACTAAGAGCGCGCTTAGTCGTCGCCGCCGACGCTCAATGCCGTGCAGTATGTGAAAGGGGCGCAGGGGAATGTGTAGCCCGTTCCCTTGCGCCCCTTTCGTGTTTTTCGAGACGGTGCGCTTGAGCGTCTGCCGGTCGAAACTCAACGGACGCCGCCGCGCACCTGCAAGCCCATCAGCCGCGCCGGGAAGACGCCGAAGTCTTCGACCTCCCAGACGTTGCCGTCTCGCAGCCTGACCTTCGCGGCGGGAATGAAAGTTCCCTCGCTGTTGCCGCGCCGCCGCAGGAAAATCTCCGCGTAGCCGAACCTGTAATCCTGCGAGCGCGTCCCGTAGCGCACCTCGTAAAAGTTGAGGCTGCGCTCGAAGAGAACGACGATCTTCGTCCCGTCTTCCTGCGGCACGGAGATGATCGCGTTGGCATCCACGCCCACGCCGTTCCCCACCGTGATGCGCCCCGCGTCCATGCGCGACAACACGCGCATCAACTCTTCCTGCCCGCCCGACTGTAACGCCGCGTTCAACTGCTGCACCTCGTCCGCAGACGAATAGTGATTCACCATCAGCCGGAACGGAGCCGTCCGCCCGCCGAACCGCCCGCCCACGCCGAGCACCGTGCCCAGAATCTCCTGCTGCGGCTGCCGTTGCCGTCGCCCTTCCGCGACCCGGCTGCCCCTGCGCTGCCCGAACGCCGACGACCCCGCAGGCAACGCCGTCAGGAGCAACGCCGCGCAGCACAACACGCCCAACCAACCCGATAGTTTTCTTCCACGCATAACTTCCCCCTCGTCGAAATTCAAAGTTTACCCATCAATGATAAATCCTAAGCCGCAGAAGTGCGCAGATTATCTCAAATATCTCGACAAGGTTTGACGCGTCAACAATATTTCAACGGCCTTCGCGCTGGCCGCTCGCCTTACACACTTTTATTGACAACCGCTGCGCGCGTTGCATATCTTCTCGCTGCTCATGAGACCGGGACGAGCTATTCGCGCGTGCCGGTCTTCAACACCCACAACCCAACGTCACAACGGCGCGCTTCCGCTGGCAGATGCAAGCTGGAATACTCTGCCGACCGGGGCGCAACCTGTGACCCCTCGATTAAGGAGAATGATATGCCGATAAAGGAAACTGAGCGACGGGAGACACAGTCCCCCGCACCCGCCGCGCCACAGGAGCATGCGGTCTGCAACGGTTACGGGGCGTGCTCGAAGTCTGGTTGTAACTGTCAGGGCTTTGAAGGCAGCGCAGGCACTTGCGGCAATCAGGGCTGCGGCCACTCCTATCAGGATCACTGGTAGGCTTCAGGCAGGAATTACGCTTGCCGTAGAGGGCGCGGCGTCAGACCCACACGCGCGCTCTCTCGTCGAAAAGTACGAACGCGGAACGATGCGTCAGAGCAGGTTGCTTCCTGCACATCGTTCCGCGTTTCAGCGTCCGCAGTTTAGTTTGCGGGCGGCGCGGCGGGGCTGACGTTGATGCTCTCGATGCCGTATGGCTCTGCCGCGCTGACGGTGAAGTTGAAGGTGAGCCAGCGCGCGTCCTTTTTCGTCTGGACGAGCACGGAGAGCTTTTCTTTGTCCGCGCTCGACAGCCTGTGCGGTTTGAGGCCGCCGGTTCGCTCGTAGAACTCGAAATCCTTGTCGGCGTTCTCCGGGTTGCCGCCCGTGCTCTCGTGGAACGCGCGCATGGCCTTGATGTCGCCGCTGTTGAAGGCGGCGAAGAATTTGGCGACGGTCTTTCCGGCGGGCGTCTTGGACAGCTCATCATCGAGCGCGGAGGGCTTGTCCGAAGGCTTCTCTCCGGCGTTCGCGTCGGCGTTCGCGCCCGTGTTCGCGGATGCGCCGGGCTGCTGCGCGTTGCCGGACGGCGTTTGCGCCGCGCCGGAGACGCAGGCGACCAACACAGAGACGACGCAGGCGAGCAGGAGGCGGCGTGTAAAGAAGAGTGCGTTAATTTGTTTCATGGTTCTTTCTCCAGAGCATTGTCAAGGTTCGATCTCCCCGAAAGTATCCACGAAACGCGCGTCTCGATGGTTAAGATGAGGATAAAAGATTGTTAAGGATGTAAAGAATCGTGTGGGATGCGGGACGAAAGCAGGCAGCCAACCGCTGGCTCGCCCTTATTTCATCCCTCGCCCTTCGACGCTTCTTCCGCCAGCCGCTTCTTCGCCTTGCGCAGCCGCTTGCCCGGATCGTCGTAGGCGCGCGCGGCTTTGACCTGTACGAACTCGCCGGTCTCGATGATGTAGGCCGTGAGTTCGTAGCCGTAGACGCAGCCCGTGTCGAGTCCGAGGGCGCGCGCGCCGCGCCGCACGGCGGGCGCAGGCCAGTGGCCGAACAAGACGGTCTGCGCGCCGTCGTAAACTTCATACCACGGCGTGCCCTTCGGACTTGAAGGCTTGCCTTCGAGCGTGCGCAGTTCGGTCAAATCTTTGGCTGACTGATCTTCGAGCGCGACGCCGGGGCGCAAGCCCGCGTGTACGATGAGGTGCGCGCCGAGATCGAGCGTCAAAGGCAGCGAAGCGAGATAAGCCTCGTAACGCTCGCGCCCGCTTTCGAGTTCGAGGCGGCAGGCGTGCTGCTGCTCGTTCAGTTTTTTCTTCTTGCCGCGCCAGTAGCGCAGGATGGCGCGGTCGTGGTTGCCGAGCACGGAGGAGAAACGCGCGTCCGACATGAAGAGGTCGAGCACCTCTCGGTTGCGTTCGCCTTTCACGATGAGATCGCCGACGGCGATGATGCGATCAAGCGCGCCCGCCTGAACTTTGTCGAGCAAGGCCACGAGTTCGTCGTAGCAGCCGTGGATGTCTCCGAGGACGATGGTGCGTGCGGTCATTTTCCTCTCACACTGTTGTTCGTGGCGGGTGTGTCGCGTTCGGATTTTAACGCA
>DASPJG010000075.1:0-3700 GCA_035628755.1 Pyrinomonadaceae bacterium | reverse complement strand
CTTCTTCGCCATCACCGGGCTGCACATGTTCCACGTCCTGACCGGCGTGCTCTACCTCGGCTACATCGCGCTGCGCATCCGCCGCAAGACGCACGAGGACGTGGAGATCAGCGGCCTCTACTGGCACTTCGTCGATCTCGTCTGGATGTTCGTCTTCCCGTTGATCTATTTGCTGTCGGTGGATTTTCACCCCCCCGCGCACTGAGTTGAGGCGACGGGCAAACTTCGTATAAAGAGAGGTGGACTAAAGGCGCATGAGCACACGTTTCGGGTCACTCGGCAACTTGATGAAGAAACAGGATTTGATCCTGAACGCGATCTGCCTGCTCTTCGCGGCGGGCTTCGTTGTGATGGCCTTGACGAACGTGCGCCGGGCGGGCAACTTTTTCTCCATCGACAGCCTCTTCATCACGCTCGTCAGCCTCCTGCTCGCAGGCATTTTCATGGTCATCCCGCTCCTCTGGGCTTATGAGAACGGCATGCTGAAGAACCTCTTCGCCGCAGAGGGCGACGACACGCCGGTCGAGGCCGTCCCCGTACATTTCGAGGGCACGACGAAACTCTTCCTCGTCATCCTCGGCGCGCTGCTCATCCTGACCGTGGTCGAAGTCCTGCTGGCTTACATTCAGGTGCCGCTCGTCCTGATGTTGACGCTCCTCGTCGGCCTCTCGCTGATCAAGGCCGCGCTCATCCTCGCCTACTTCATGCACCTGCGCTACGAGCGCATGAGCCTCGTTTACACGCTGATCCCGATGCTCGTCATCTGCATCTGCCTGCTGTTCATCTTCTTCCCGGACAGTTTCCGGCAGCTCGGCTTGCGCGTCTACAGGTGAGGGAATGAAAACGGCGACCGCCCGCAACCTGATCTTTTTGCTCGCGCTCTTCGCGGCCGGTTCGACCCTGCTTGCGCCCGACGCGCTCGCGCAGTGTGCGATGTGCAAGGCATCGGCGGCCAACCTCGACAGCGTCTCGGCGCGCACTCTCAACATCTCGACGTTGATCCTGCTCTGCCCCCCCGTCGCCATCTTTTGCGCGATCTTCCTCGTCGCCTACAAGCACCGCAACTCGCACGACGACGGCGGCGACGAATCATAACCTCCAGCGGAAACCAAAATAATGGCAAACGATCAGGCGCTCGCCCTCAACAACGACCACCAGAGCATTCGCGGGCGGGCGTGCCCGCAGTGCGGCGGCAAGATCATCCCGTCCGACCGCGCTCTCTACGAGAGCAAGGCCGACCCGTCCTCCGTCTTCCCACTCTGGCAGTGTGAACGCTGCGGCTACGAGCAGATGAGCGAGCGGCCAGCCACAACAAAGGCCACGCCCCACGCCGCCAAGAAAACGGAAGAGTAACGGCGGCGACGGGCGTCGCATCCGTTCACGTCCTCCAGAAGACGTTGCGCGGAAGCTGGTCGTCGAGCAACTTTTGCCGGTGGCGTCTCCTTCCCGGTATGTCTCCCATTTGCAGCTTCAACGGATACCGTCGGCGCGCGGCGCGGGTGTTATAATCCACGCATCTTTTGCCGTTCCCAACTATTCATGGATTATTCGATACTGCCGCACATCAACGCCATGCTCAACGCGACGAGCGGGCTGCTCCTGCTCGCCGGTTTTTATTTCATCATGCGCCGCCGCATCACCGCACACCTGCGCTGCATGACCTCCGCGCTCGTCGTCTCCTGCATCTTTCTCGTCTCGTATCTGTTCTACCACTACAACCACGGTTCGACGCGTTTCACCGGACAGGGTTATATCCGCCCGGTCTACTTTTTCATTTTGCTGACGCATACGATCCTCGCCACCTTGATCGTGCCGCTCGTCATCGTCACGCTCCGGCGCGCGTGGCGCGGCGACTTCGGGCGACACCGCCGGATCGCGCGTTGGACGTTCCCGCTCTGGCTCTACGTCTCCGCAACCGGCGTCGTCGTCTATCTCATGCTCTACCAGCTTTACCCCTCGCGTTAGCGCGCGCGGCCTCAAGGTCAAACAGGATGGACAGGGAGCACTCAAACGGCAATCACCACTTCGGCGCGCCCGCCGCTTCGCAGGCGACGCCCGCCCGGCGTCGCTCGCCGTGGCCGCTGGCAGTTGTCGCCGCGCTCTTCATCCTCCTGCCGTTTCTCTCCTGGTACGGCACGACCTTCTGGCGTGAACTCGACGACGACGAGATCGAAAAATACCTGAACGACGAACAGAAGCCGCGCCACGTGCAGCACGCGCTCGAACAGATTGATCGTCGCATCGTCGCGGGCGACGAAGGCGTCAGGCGTTGGTATCCGCAGGTGTTGCGCGTGGCGGGAAACCCGCTGCCGGACTTACGCATGGCCGCAGCGTGGGTGATGGGCGACGACAATAAATCCCCGGAATTTCACGCCGCGCTCAAACAACTTGTCAACGACGAGGAACCTGCAGTGCGACGCATGGCCGCGCTGTCGCTCTCGCGTTTCAACGATGCGGGAGCGCGGGCGGAACTAGTGGCGATGCTCAGACCCATCGGCGTCAAAATGCCGTTCGCGGGGATGGCCATGACGACCCTGCCGGTGGGTTCTGCCGTCACGAGGGGCGCGATGGTGGCGCGCGTGCGCGACGAGCGCGGCGCGGCGCAGGAAGTCCGCGCGCCGGTCGCGGGTACAATCGAGCAGGTGTTTGTGGCCGAGGGGAAGGCTCTCGCGGCGGGTGAAGAGTTGCTCGTGCTTGCGCCCGACAGTAAAAACGCGTGGGAGGCTTTACGCGCTCTGTATCTGGTCGGCGCGGCTGAAGACTTGCCCGAGATCGAGCGTTACGCGCGGGGCGATGTGGCCGGGATGTCGGAAGAGATAAAAAAACAGGCGGCTCTGACGGCGGAAGCCATCAAGAGCCGCGTCGCTCGCAAGTGAGCTTTTTGAAAAGTGAAATTTTCGGAAGTGGAACTTCTTAGCGTGCGCCGGGCGCGTCGGGAAGAGTGATGCCGTGCGCGGCTTCCCAGTCTTCGGTCGGAACCATCTCGATAGCGTCCCACGGGCAGCCGTCGAGAAACGCGCCTTCCGGCCCTTTGCTGATGCACTTCTGGCAGCCGATGCAGAGTTCCGGGTCAACTTCGATGCGGCCAAACGGCGGGTGATCTTCGTCGGGAACCCAGAACATGCACGCCTCAATCGGGCAGTACTCGATGCACGCGGGC
The DNA here is from genome assembly GCA_035628755.1 of Pyrinomonadaceae bacterium. Lineage (GTDB taxonomy): Bacteria > Acidobacteriota > Blastocatellia > Pyrinomonadales > Pyrinomonadaceae > JAIVJZ01. Next base: position 540 of record DASPJG010000075.1, on the reverse strand, counting down.
GAACCCGCACAGCCCGTGCAGCAGTCGGTGGTGATGGCGAGGATGCGCGGTTTCTTTTTGCGCGTGGCTTTCCCGTCGCCCACGGACATCGGCCAGTGTTTTTCGATAATTTCGATCATGCGCGTGCGTTCTCCAGTGCGGCTTTCGGTGGTCGGACGTGCGACAGACACTTTAACACGACGGCAGTTGCGGCTCAATCAACTTTTTAGCGCGCCCGGTTTAGATCGCTTGAATGTATCGGCGTAAAGAGATACAACTAAACGCACACTTGATCCAATAAGGAGACTCTACAGCGATGAACACAGTCGCCGGAATTTTCCAGACGCGCGAAGATGCCCTGCGCGCCGTCGAAAACTTGCGCGGTCTCGGCCTGTCGGACGAGAACCTGAGTTTGCTCTCGCCGGGTACGACCCCGCCAGAGGCCGAATCCGACGTGCCGACAAGCGACACGGAACAGCCGGGCATGGGCAACGCGCTCGGCGGCCTCGTCGGCGGCGCGATGGGCGCGGCGAGCGGCATGACGCTCGGCGCGGCGGCGGC
>DASPJG010000074.1:0-2453 GCA_035628755.1 Pyrinomonadaceae bacterium | reverse complement strand
CTACGAGCCGAAGCGTTTTCCGCGCCAGCACAACCCTTGCATGGGCGTGCTCGTGCCGCCCACCGCCGAACTGCTGCGCGAACACCTGCAACTCGAACTCCCCGCCGCGCTCGTCAAACGCACCATCAAAGGCTTTCGCCTCCACGCCGACCACAACGACATCGAGCTGCGCGCGCCGCGCGCCGAAGAACCCGCGCTCATGGTCTCGCGTTCCGAGTTCGACCAGCTTCTCCTGGAGCGCGCCGAAGCGGCGGGCGCGGAGGTCGTGCGCGACCGCGTCACCGGGCTCGAATTTTACCCCGACAATCTCGAACACCCGGTGCGCGTCTATTCCGAAGGCGCATCGCGCTCGGCGGATATGATCGTCGCGGCCTGCGGGCTGGACGACGGCCTGCTCTCCGTCCTCGAACAGGCCAGCCCGCGCGCGCGTCGTTACCGGCGGCCACGCGAGACGATGCACTCGATCATCGTGCGCCTCCCCTGCGACGAACGCCACATCGAGCGTCGGCTTGGCGGCGAGATTCACGCTTTCCTCCTGCGCGAGTTGCCGCGCATCGAGTTCGGCGCGATCACGCCGAAGCAGACGCACGTCCTCGTCAACATCGTTGGCCGACGCGTCACTTCGATTGACATGGAAGATTTTCTCCTGCATCGCAAAGTGCGGCCGCTCCTGCCGCGCTTCGACTTGCAGAAACTCGATTTCTACGAAGGCCACGCCCCCGTGCGCCACGCGCAAAACGTCTTCTGGGATCGCTTCGTCGCCGTCGGCGACGCGACGGGCTGGCTGCGACCCTTCAAAGGCGCAGGGATCACCACCGCCGTCCAGACCGCCGTCGCCGCCGCCGACGTGATGCTTGAGCGCGGCATAGATTCGCGCGCCCTCGTCTCCTACGCCCGCCGCATGCGCGCGCTCACCTCCGACCACCGCCACGGTCGTGCGCTGCGCCGCCTCTCGCGTCTGGGCTTGGACTTCGGCATGATCGACGGCGTGATCGAACTCGCTAAAACCAACCCAGACCTCTACGCGCTCCTCTACGACATCATCGCCGGACGCCGCGACTACCGCCGCCTCACACGCGAACTCTTTCACCTCGCCCTGCTCTGGAAAATGAGCGCGCTCGCCCTGCGCCGCGCGCTTCGTCCCGTCGCTTAGAAGCAGAGAGGCGCGGAGTTGACTTAAGTAGTAGACGACGGCGGGCGTCGCTAGTACTTCTGGAATATCTCGTGGAAATTCCAGTCCGGCATGTAGGGGAGGTCGGTTCCGGCGATGACGTTTCTGACGGGATCGATCCAGTAGTAGCTGCTGCCGCTTTCAACTTTGTAGGTGTGCCCGGTCATGGGGTCTTCGACTTGCGTCTGGCCGCGCAGCAGGTCGCCGCGCTGCTCGGCGATGCGATCCCACGAAGCCCAGCGCGCTTCCTGTGTCTGCTGCCAGAGTTGGGCGGAGTGCTCGCGGTAGCGGCGCAAGTCTTCGGCGGCCTGCGCGTTCATCCGCCCCTGCCGCATCATCCATTGAGGGTTGGTCTGGACGCTATTGACGGCGCGGAAGAGCACGGCGTCGGCGAGCCGCACGCTCTCGGGCGTGGCGACGAAGCCGAACAAGGCTTGCGGGTCCCAGAGCGTCGCCACGTGCGAGTGGTGCGTCACGGCTGTCTCCGCGTACTGGTAGCCGATGTAAGGCCGCCCGCCGAACTCGCAGGAGAACATTACCTCGCCAGCCGTGTGCATAACGAATCCGAGCGTCTGCATGTACCAGGCGAGAGCCTGCATGCGGTCGTCGCGCTGCGCGCCGCCGAGCCACTGTAGGTTCTGGCAGTTCCTCCCGATGGTGGCCTGGACGTAGTAAGAAGCGAAATCCAGCGCGGACTTGTAATTCATGATCAGACGGCCATCGGAGGTGAACTGGCCTTCCCACAAGCCGTTTGTCATGAGGGTCATGTTGGGCACGACGTACTTGGAGGGGAAGTTAACGTCGCCGCTCCGCACCGTCACCCGGCCATCCGGCGACCGGATGACGAACTCGGACAACGTGGTGAGGAAGCCGGGACGGGTGATCCCGCCCGTGACCTGCCAGCCGACGGGAACTTCGACGGAGAACGCATCTTCGGTCGGGTCAGTCCAGGTCTGAAATTGCAGCCCCGCCAGAGGATCGGCGGCGGGCGGCTGCCCGGCATGGGTCACGCGGAAGCTGCTCAGAATCCGTGCGAAGACGGGTTCCAGCAATTTGAACCGGGCGGACGGCGCGGCCAGCGCGTAGAAAAACCCGGTCGCGCCCTGCGGCGTGTTCGTCCACCACAGCGCGGTGGTTTGCTTGAGCGCGCTTTCGTCCGTCCCGACCGCGCCCACGCCGTTCGCGTTGATCTCCCAGCCGCCCCGTGGCATGTTCCAATTCTGGTGCGGCCAGAATTGATAGGAGAAGCTGAGCAGAATAATGCGCGCGCGGTTAGAGTCGA
>DASPJG010000073.1:0-2154 GCA_035628755.1 Pyrinomonadaceae bacterium | reverse complement strand
TGGTGTTGCGGTTGCCGTTCAGGCGCAGGGCGATGGAGTGTTCAGGGTTGAGTTGAAAGTCGAAGCGCGCGAGCGCGAGTTGGTCGCGGAAGCGTCCGTCGAAAACGAGCGGGGCGGGGGACTGGATGAAAGAGCCGCGATTCTGCCGCGTGTGCTCGTAGTTGACGAAGAAGGCGGCGCGCTCGGAGAAGAAAGGGCCGCCCAGCGTCGCGCCGAATTGTTGGAGTTCGTTGGGGACGTGGCGCGTGGCGACGGGCGGCGCGGCCTGTATGCCGCTCGGACGCAGGAAATAGAAGCCCTCGCCGTGAAACTCGTTTGTGCCCGCCTTCGTCACCGCGCTGACGATTCCGGCGGACGAGCCGCCGTACTCAGCCGAGTATTGATTCGTCAGCACCTTGAACTCCTGCACGGTCGAGAGCGAGATTTGCTGCTGCGGCGCGTTGGCATAGACGAAATCGTAGTTGCTGTTGCCGTCGAGTTTGAAGTAAGTCTGGCGGAAGGAGTTGGCGTTGATCGAGAGGCGTTGCGCGGTCGAGCCGTCGCTGCCGAGGCCGCCCGTGTTGCGCACATGCGGGTCGAGCAGGGCGAAGCGGTTCAGGCTGCGCCCGTTCGACGGCAACTCCGACACCTGCCGCGGGCTGACGACCTGACTGACCTCCGGCGCGTTGTTGACGACGAGCGGGCTGGCGTCGGTGACGTTGACCGACTCGGCCACGCCTCGCACCTCCAACGCCAAACTCAACGACAGCGCGCCGCCGGAACTGAGCGTGACCCTCTGCTGCTCGCGCGTGTGAAAACCTTCGGCGGAAGCCGTGATGCGATAGTCTGCGCCCGGCGGCAGCCCGCCAATCGAGAAGTTGCCCTCCTCGTCGGCCACCGCCTCGCGCGACACGCGCAAAGCCGCATTCTGGATCAAGACGCGCGCGCCGGGCACACGCTCGCCCGTCGTCTCCACAGAGACCGTGCCGCGCACTCCGGCGGTCAACTCGGTCTGCGCGTAAAGCGACGCGGGCAGTAGGAAGATGAGAGAAAGGAACAGGAAGGAGCGCGACGAAGAAACGATTGCGCGAAGCACACGTAGGTCAGCCATAATAGTCACCTTTAACTTTGAATGAGGCGGCTGACGACTTACAATGGAGCAGTCGTCAGCCCGCACAGGGTTGCCGGACAGAAACTCCCGCGCCCGACTTGCCGGAAGGATGCGCGGGAGTTTCGCTGTGTTCAGAAGATGAAAACCATAAACCTTGTCGCCGGAAATCGAAGGGCGATACGACCGAGAGTTAAAAGCGCAACTTCATTCCCGCCTGCACCAGACGCGGGCTGCTCGGCAGAATGCCGCGCGCGCGGTCAACGATGTAGGTGCGGTCGAAGAGGTTCTTGGTCGTGATGAAAAAGGTCGAACGCATGCGCTCGACGTGGTAGTTGACGGCGGCGTTCCAGACGGCGTAGCCGGAGATAGGGCCGAGTTGGCCGTCGGCGCGCGGCGACGTGCGGAAGTTCAGATCGTCGCCGAACTGTTTGCCGACATAGACGCCTTCAAGCAGCGCGTCAATGCCGACCGGGTGCGAGTAGCCGACGTTGGCGTTGAGCAGGTTCTCCGGCGCGTAAGGCAGGCGATTGCCCGTGATCAGAACGTTCGTAAAACCTGCGATGCTGCTGAAGCGCGTGCCCGTGAACTTCGCCGTGGGGAGCAGAGTGTAGGCAAGGCGCAGGTAGAAGTTGTGCTGGCTGCGCAGGAGCGCGCCGGAGTCGATGCGCCCCGTGAACTCCGCGCCCTGATGGAGGGTCGAGCCGCCGTTCGTGAGCGTGGAGCCGAGGCCGCCCGCGAGGCTCGCCGGGACGATCTGGTTCTCGTAGTCCATGCGAAATAGCGTGGCGTCGAAACGGAGACCGCGATGCGGCGCGGCGCGCACGCCTAGTTCGTAGTTCCAACTGAGTTCGGGGTCGAGCTCGATGCTCCCGCCCGTCGTGTTGTTGATGATGTCCTCGGTGCGCGGCGGCGCGAAGCCTCGATGCACGCCCGCGAAGACGGTCACATTCCCGGTCGGTTGATAGGAGACGCCGATGCCGGGCACAACCTGCGTCAGAGTGGTGCGACCGGAGACGCCCAACCCCGTGTTGGCGAGCCGGTTCGTGCGTTGAAATTGGATATGC
>DASPJG010000072.1:0-7566 GCA_035628755.1 Pyrinomonadaceae bacterium | reverse complement strand
CTGGGTCTATTTCAAACTCGGCCAACTCGACGAAGCCGAACGCTACCTCAACGATGCCGCGCGCCGCAACACGCGCTCCTCCACCGTTCAGGAACACCTCGGCGATCTCTACCAGAAGCGCGGCCAACTCGAACAAGCCCGCGCCGCCTGGCGTAAAGCCCTCGGACTCACCACCGACGCCTCGGACATCACCCGTCTCAAGGCCAAAATCAACGCCGAGCCGGGCAAGTAAGCTACACGATTCGGAGTGTAAATTTGACATATTGACGGTGTGTAGGCCGCGCGCTACACTGCCGTTAGTCAGAGCGATTGCCCCTTTTCGGTCTGACTGTTAGTGAAACCCTCCTCATCAGTTAAAAAATTTAAGTCAAAGAAGAGAGTCTTAACCCCCGATGACGCGCAACAATCTGTTCCCCTATCCCGGCCTGCGTGTGCGCCGACACGCACGTTTCGCGCTCTCCGTCGTCGCCTGTCTCTTCGCCTCCGGCCTGTTTGCCGCGAGTGTCGAAGCGCAGACGAACGCGGTGCGCCCCGTCGCACGACTCGTCGGAGTCTCGAACGGCGGCGTGAGCATCCCTTCGCGCCCTGACTCGTGCATGCCTGCGTCTCACATGATGAACGCCTCGCTGACGAGCACGCGACCGCGCACGGCTCGCGTCAGCGCGACCGGCGACGAGCGGCGCGCCTTCGATCTGATCAACGCCCAGCGGCGCGCGCGCGGCGAATCAACGCTCGTCTGGGACGCGGAGTTGACGCGCATGGCGCGCCTGCACTCGGAGAACATGGCGCGGCAGAATTTCTTCGATCACGTAGACCCGCAAGGCCAAAACATGACGATGCGCGCCCGCGCGGGCGGCGTCTGCGGGTGGAGGGCGATTGCGGAGAACATCGCGTATAATTCCGGCTACGACGACCCGGCGGGTTTCGCCGTCGAGCGTTGGATGACTTCGTCCAAGCACCGCGCCAACTTGCTGCGCCAAGGCTTCACGCACTCAGGCGTCGGCGTGGCACGCGCCGCCGACGGGCGCGTCTTCTTCACACAGGTGTTCGTCACGCGCTAGAGCCGCAGGCGGGTTCTAAAATTCGAGGCGGCCAGCGCTCAATTTTACGAGAGGCTGGCCGCCCTTATTTTGCCTGGTGAAATTTTGCCAATTTTGTCCGACGCACGATTCACACTCCCATCCTTCGCCAAGATCAATCTTACCCTGCGCGTGCACGGGCGGCGCGCGGACGGTTATCACGAGATCGAAACCGTCTTTCAAACCGTCACGCTGCACGACCGGCTCACCTTTGAGGCGCAAGACGACGCGCGGCTCGAACTCGTCTGCGACGCGCCCGGCGTCCCTTGCGACGAATCGAATCTCGTGCATCGCGCTGGCATCGCCCTGCGCGAGCGTTATGGCGCCGGTCGCGGCGCGCGCGTCAGTTTGGAGAAAAGGATTCCGGCGGGCGGCGGTCTTGGGGGCGGCTCGTCAAACGCCGCCGTCGCCCTCGTCGGCCTCGCGCGTCTATGGAAAATAGAGGCCGACCGGCATGCGCTCGCCGAAATCGGCGTGTCGCTCGGCGCGGACGTGCCCTTCTTCCTGACGGGCGGCACTGCGCTCGGCACAGGGCGGGGAACTGACATTCACGCGCTCGCAGACGTGCCGCCGAAGCAACTTTTACTCATCACGCCGCGCGTCCGAGTCTCGACCGCGGAGGCCTACAAGTCGTTGAACGCGCACGCCTTGACAAAGGCAGTTTCGCCCGTTAATCTCACTGTTTCGCGCGCGCAGGCCGAAATTTCAGGTTCGCTGCATGCGGCACTGAGCAACGATTTCGAGCCGGTCGTCTATCGCCTCTATCCCGAAATTGAGCGGGCGCGTGATGCGCTTATGGCGGCGGGCGCGAGCGGCGCGTTGCTTTCGGGCAGCGGAGCCAGCGTCTTCGGCCTCTTTGAAAATGTGTGGGAGCGCGACCGCGCGCAGGCGCGTTTGAGAGTCGAGGCGGGTTGGCAGGTTTTCGCTTGTACGACGCTTTCGCGAAGCGCATACGCGGGAGAGTTCGGCGCGGTTGAGTTTTAAATGAGCGTGCCCGTGAGGGTAGGCTTGCGCGGACAACATTGGGGCGTCGCCAAGTGGTAAGGCACCGGTCTTTGGATCCGGCATTCGTAGGTTCGAATCCTTCCGCCCCAGCCATTCTTCAAAAGTTTCAAGTTTCAGGTTTCAGGTCTCAAGTGCAAAAACTTCCCGACCCGAAACTTGAAACCTGAAACTTGAAACTTTTTATGAGTACGACCGGCGGCATCAAAGTTTTTTCCGGCAACGCGAACCGCGAGTTGACGCTGGAGATTTGCAACTACCTGAGTTGCGATCCGGGCAGCGCGACCATCGGGCGTTTTTCCGACGGCGAGTTCAATTTTCAGATCACCGAAAACGTGCGCGGCGGCGACATCTTCATCGTCCAGCCGACCTGCCCGCCCACGGACGCGAATCTGATGGAACTGCTCGTCATGCTCGACGCCTTCCGGCGTTCGTCCGCCGAGCGCGTGACGGCTGTGATCCCGTATTACGGTTACGCGCGTTCGGACAAGAAGGATCGCCCGCGCGTGCCGATTGCCGCCAAGCTCGTTTCAAACTTGATCGCGACCGCCGGGGCGCACCGCGTCCTGACGATGGACTTGCACGCCGCGCAGATTCAAGGCTTCTTTGACATCCCGGTGGATCACCTGTACGCCGCGCCCGTCTTCATCGGCCACTATCAGGCGAACCCGATGCCGAACCTGACGGTGGTTGCGCCCGATACGGGCGGGGCGGAACGCGCGCGTGCTTATGCCAAGCGTCTGAACGCCGAACTCGCGCTCTGCGACAAGCGGCGCGAGAAGGCGAACGTGGCCGAAGTGATGAACGTCGTCGGCGACGTGCGCGGGCGCAACTGTCTGGTCGTTGACGATATGTGCGACACGGGCGGTTCGCTGACGAAGGTGGCGAAGGCTCTCAAGAGCGCGGGCGCAGAGAGCATCCACGCCTGTTTCACGCACGCCGTCTTGTCCGGGCATGCCTGCGAGCAGTTGGCGCAGTCGGACATCGAGCAGGTGGTGACGACAAACACGATCCCGTTCAACGGGAGCAAGAGTGAGATGGGCAATCTTAAAGTTCTGAGCATCGCGCCGCTGTTGGCGAAAGCGATCAAGTCGATCCACGAGGAGACCAGCGTCTCTTCGCTCTTCGTGTGAAGGGCAAACACTTAATCCGGTTTCAAGTTTCGGGTTGCAGGTTTCAAGTTAAAGAACGAAGAACCTCAATCCTGGAACCTGAAACTTTCAACCTGAAATCTGGTATTTAAATTATGGCAGAGAGAAAAGAGTTTACGATCCAGGCCACGCGCCGCGAGGGACGCGGCAAAAACGACGCCCGCCGCGTGCGCGCCGCAGGCCGCGTGCCGCTCACGATTTACGGCGGCGAGGGCGATTCCGTTTCGGCGTCCGCGTCGCTCGCCGAGTTGGCGGCCATCCTGCGCACGGAGAGCGGCCACAACACCATTTTCACGCTCGACATTGACGGCGAAGGCGGTCATGACGTGATGTTCCTCGACCGCCAGATCGATCCCATTCGCGGTCGCCTGATCCACGCGGATTTGCGCCGCCTCGTGCGCGGACAGAAGATCGAAGTCGCCGTGCCGCTGCACCTGACCGGCGAGCCTGTCGGCGTGACCGAAGGCGGCGGCGTGCTCGAACAGATGGTGCGTGAAATCGAGATTCGCGTCAGCCCGCGCGACATTCCCGATGCAATCAACCTCGATGTTTCCAATCTCGGCGTCCACGATGTGCTGCACGTCTCCGATTTACAGGTGGCGGACAACATCGAAATCCTGAACGAGCCTGACACGGTGCTTGCCACCGTCGGCATCGTCATGGACGAGCCGGTCGAAACTCCCGCAACGTCCGACGAAGAAGGCGCGGAGCCGGAAGTTATCGGCAAGGGCAAGAAGGACGACGAGGGCGGCGACGCCTAACGGACTTCGGGGCAAGGGTAAGCGGCAAAAAGGTGCATTACCCGCGCCTCCGTTTTTCGCCCGTAATAATTTACCACTTGCCCCGTACCCTGTTTTCTGATGCTTATCGTCGGGCTGGGCAATCCGGGCGCGCAGTATGAATTGACGCGCCACAACCTCGGCTTCATGGTCGTGGATTTGTTGGCGCGCGAGGCCGGGCGCGACGTGCGGCGCGAGGAGTGTCGCGCGCTCGTCGGGCGCGCAGAGATCGAAGGCCGCCGGGTCGAACTCGCCAAGCCGCAGACTTACATGAATCTGAGCGGCGAGTCGGTGCAATGCCTGCTGCGCAAACGCGAGTTGAAAACGGCGACGGATTTAGTCGTCATCAGCGACGATCTCGCGCTGCCTTTCGGCACTCTCAGGCTGAGGCCGCGCGGTTCGAGCGGCGGTCACAACGGTTTGAAAAGCATCATCGCGCAGACGGGCACGGATGAATTCATCCGCCTGCGCATCGGGATTCAACCCGAGCACCCGCTCGCGGACACCGCGCGATACGTCCTCGAACGTTTCCCGTCGTCCGCGCGCGGTGAGCTGGAAAAAGTTTTGGAGCGGAGCGTTGAGGCGATCCGCGCCGTCGTTCGCGACGGCATTGACAAAGCGATGGCAACTTACAATTAGTAAATCGTGAATCGTCAATCGTGAATAGATGAAATCAGTTTTATCTATTTACGATTGACGATTCACGATTCACTAATCTTTCCTTCTTGCTTCCGCCACGAGGCTGAGGCTAGACATCCATAAGGAGGATGAATTTTGGCTGAGAAGAGAATTTACGAAGTGGTCTTCATCATAGACCCGGCGACGGGCGAAGAAGACTCGACCCGCCTCGTCGACAACCTGCAAAAAATCGTCACCGATCAGGGCGGCACGATCACCAAATCCGAGAGCATGGGGCGCAGGCCGCTGGCCTACCGTATCGGGCGCAACACCGAAGGCCATTTCATGCTGTTCGAGATCGAAGGCACGGGCGGCGAGATCGCCGAACTCGAACGCCGCATGCGCGTCAGCGATCAAGTGATGCGTTATCTCACGGTGCGCGTGGACGAAGACCGTCGCCGCGCCGAGAAGTTTAAAGAACGCCGCATTCGCAAAGCGAGCAAACGGCCTGAGAAGGGCGCGGGAGGACGCGGCGGCAGCGGCAATTATGCTGCGGCAGCCACCACGCCCGCCGCCATCGCCATCGCCGCCGACGAAGAGGACGCCGAAGCCTAACGCGCGCGCCCGTCGCGTCGCCCTGCTTCTGGCGGGCGTCAATCATTCGCGACCCTGTACGGCGCACCTTGCGAGTTAATAACTCGCCCAAGTGTTGCGCGCGAGTCGGGTCGCCCGACCGGCGGAGTGGCCGGAAAGTTTGAAAGAGGAAAATTATGTCGAGAAATTTTGATCGTGATCGGGAACGTGATTTCGGAAATGACGACGACCGCGGCGGTCGCTTCGGCGGCGGTGGCGACCGTGGCGGGCGCGGCGGCGCGGGCGGCGGGCGCGGCGGCAGGTTCCGTCGGCGCAAAGTGTGCCGCTTTTGTCTGGACAAGGTTGACATCATTGATTTCAAGGACGTGAAGCTGCTGACGAACTACATCCCGGAACGCAGCAAGGTTCTGCCGCGCCGCATCTCCGGATCGTGCGCGCCGCACCAGCGCATGCTGGCCGAGGCCATCAAACGCGCGCGCAACATCGCGCTCTTACCCTACGCCGCCGACTCGTAAAAAGGAGGGACTAACAGATCATGGCAAACACACAAGTCCTCTTGCGTGAAGATATTGATAATTTGGGAGCGCGCGGCGAGATCGTCAAAGTGCGCGCGGGCTATGCGCGCAACTACCTGTTGCCGCGCAAACTCGCCGTGCAGGCGACGGCCTCGAACGTCAAGCAGATCGAACAGGAGCGCGCCGCGCTCTTGCGTAAGGAAGCGACGGAGCGCGCCGGGGCTGAAGCTCAGGCCGCGCAGATGAACTCGCTACGCCTGTCGTTCGAGCGCAGGGTCGGCGAACACGGCATGCTTTACGGTTCGGTGACTTCGATGGACATTCAGGAAGCCCTCAGAGAAAAGGGCTACGAATTTGACCGTCGCCGCATCCACCTCGCGGAAGCGATCAAGGAGACGGGCGAATTCACTGTGCGCGTGCGCCTGCACCGCGAAGTGAACGTCGAAATCCCCGTCATCGTCACGCCCGAAGGCGGCGCGGCAGCAGCGGCGGCGGAAGCCACGGCTGCGACCGGCGCGGACGCAACCGGCGACGCTTCGACGGAAGCATCGGCTGGCGAGACGACCGGCGACGAGTAAAATCAAATGAAGAGCGGACGCGTCAACTAAATATTGGCGCGCCCGCTGTGGCTATAGTATGCTGTAGGCGCGCTGCTCCCGGCGGGTATGTTTTAGTTGTGAGCGGCCACCGCTTACAGCAATTTTTTTGCCGGTCTTTCCTCTAGCTCCCGAGTCTCCCGATGGTCAAAAATTTCGCTCCCGATCCGACGCGCGATCAAATGCTCGAACGCCCGCTTCCGCACAGCGCGGATGCCGAGCGTGCCATCCTCGGGGCGATCATCCTTGATAACGGCCTCGTCAATCAGGCCATCGAACTCCTGCGCCCCGACGATTTCTACGTCCGCGCGCACCAGCACCTCTTCCGCGCCATGATCTCGATGAGCGAGCGCGGCGCGGAGATCAACCCGATCCTCCTGGGCGAGGAACTGCGCCGCGACGGCGCGCTCGAACAGGTCGGCGGCATCGCCTTCATCTCCGAACTTACCTATGGCCTGCCGCACTTCACGAACCTCGCGCATTATGCCAAGGTCGTGAAAGACAAGTCCATGCTGCGGCAACTCGTCAGGGTCGCCAACAAGATCACGAGCGAAGCCCTCGAAGAAGAGGACGAGGCCACCCTCATCCTCGACCACGCCGAGCAGATGATCTTCGCGCTGGCCGACGAGCGCACGCGGCAGGGCTTCGCGCACGTCAAGCCGGTGGCCGACGGGATTCTCGAAAAGATTCAGGAACTCGGCGGTCGCGGCTCGGTCTTGACCGGGCTGACGACCGGCTTCACCGAACTCGACAAGTTGACTTCGGGGCTGCAACCGTCTGACTTGATCATCGTCGCCGCGCGCCCCTCGATGGGCAAGACCTCGCTCTGCCTGACGCTCGCGCAGAACGCGGCGATTCAGGCTAACGCCGTCGTCGGCGTGTTCTCGCTGGAAATGTCGAAAGAGTCTCTGGTGATGCGCATGCTCTGTTCCGAGGGGCACGTCGACGCGCACCGCTTCCGCGCCGGTTTCCTGTCGCGCGACGAGTGGGCGCGGCTCGCGGGCGCGCTCGGCACGCTCTCGGAGACGAAAATTTTCATAGACGACACGCCCGGCATTTCCGTCCTGGAGATGCGCGCGAAGGCGCGGCGGCTGGCGGCGGAACAGAAGCGGCTCGATCTGATCATCGTGGATTATTTGCAGTTGATGTCCGGCTCGTCGCGGCGTTCGGAATCGCGGCAGCAGGAGGTGTCGCAAATCTCGCGCGAGTTGAAGGGGCTGGCGAAGGAGTTG
>DASPJG010000071.1:0-12278 GCA_035628755.1 Pyrinomonadaceae bacterium | reverse complement strand
GACCACCCCGCGTCTCGAAGGGCGCGGCGTCACGCAGGCAGACGGCACGTCCCGCCTGATGGGCACGATCACGCTCGACATTGACCCGTCCACCAACCTGCTCGCCGCGCCGACGTGTCCCGTCATCCGTTCAAAGACTTTCCCCATCGGCCAGGAGCCGCGCCGCTACTGTAGTCCCGAATATCACAATGGCCGGACGATCATGCCTTCCGGCACGCGCCCGCGCCTCGTCTCGCCCTGAGCGGCAACACACAGCACGACCTTAAAAATCGGTCTGTTCCCACGCACGCCATTTTGTGGAACTTTTCGGGCGGGCGGGGCGAATTACGTGTGTCGGGCAACTACGGCGCGTGAAGATGAAAGCCTCCCCTGAACACAGCGATGAAGAATTATTACGGCTGACGGTCGGCGGCGATGCCGACGCCTTCGCCGCGCTCTACCGCCGCAGGCAAGCGGGCATCTATCGTTTCGCGCTCCAGATGTGCGGCTCGCAGGGCATCGCCGAAGATGTGACGCAGGAAGTTTTTATGACGCTGGTGCGCGAGTCGCAGATGTTCGACCCGGCGCGCGGCACGCTCGCCTCGTATCTCTACGGCGTGGCGCGCAATCAGGTGTTGCGGCGGCTGGAGAAGGAGAGGCATTTCGTGGCGATGACGGACGAGACGACGGAAGACGGCGGCGCGCAGACGACCCCGACCCATCTCGTCGCAACGCACGACCCGCTGGCCGATCTGGCGCGCAGCGAGTTGATTGGAACTGTCAGGCAGGCGGTGTTGGCTTTGCCCCCGCATTATCGAGAGGTCGTCGTGTTGTGCGAGTTGCACGAGATGAGTTACGCCGAGGCGGCGACGACGCTCGGCTGCGCCGTCGGCACGGTGCGCTCGCGCCTGCATCGTGCGCGCGCTCTGCTCGTCGAGCGGCTGCGCGAGGTGAGCCGCGACGACGCGGCGGCGACGACCGACTTTGATCCTCTAAGGTGTTTCGCATGAACTGTCAGCAATTCACATCTCTCATCGTTGAAGCGGCGCGCGGGCGGATGATGGACGCCGCGGCGCGCGACGGCGCACACCGCCACGCCGAAACCTGCGCGGCGTGCGCGGCGCGTCTGGCGCAGGAGCAGAGTTTGACGAGCGCGTTGCGCACGGTCGCCGTGGGCATGAAAGACCTGAGCGCGCCCGCGCACGTCGAAGCCAACCTGCTCGCGGCCTTCCGGGAAAACCTCGCCGCCCGACAGGCGACGACGACAGACGCCGCACCCGTCGCGCCGACGGTTGAGATAGCCGCGCGGGCATCGTCGCGTCGTCAAACGTGGCGCAACACGTTTGCGGCGACGGCCATCGCGGCCTCGCTCGCACTCGTCGTCCTCGTCACGCTCTACAAACAGTTCACCCGACCCACGCAGCCGCAAAAGACGGCAGAGAGCATCGCTTTGCAGGGCGGCGCAGAGCCGTCGCCGGTCGCACCTGCGGTTGCAAGCGCATCGCCGGTTTCGTCTCCCGCCGATTCGATTGAACAAGTGAAACAAGACAGGCCGCAGCCGACCGTGCGCGCCGTGTCTCGGCGCGCGTCTCCCAAACTCGCGCGCGCCGCAACGCCCAGAATAATCGCGTCGGCGCAGGTGATTGACGGTGGCCGCGCGATTTTTGCGCCGGGTGAGGAAGAGTTGGCGGCGAACCAGACGGGCGGCGCGTTGAAGCCCGCCGAAGCGGAGAGCGTGACGGAGTTTATCCCGCTCGTCACGGGTGTGCCGGGCGCGACGCCTCTGGAGGGCGGGCAGTTGGTGCGCGTGCAGATACCCCGCGCCGCGCTCGCCTCGCTCGGCCTGCCTTTAAACGCCGAACGCGGCAACGAGCCGATCAAGGCCGACGTGCTCCTCGGCAACGATGGGCTGGCACGCGCCATCCGTTTCGTACACTGACGCAGGAGCGTCGAGAGTTCCGCTGAAAAGTTTTGAGAGGCGTGCGTTCAATAAGTAGACGCGCGCGAGCTTTGCACAGGTTGAAAACCCCAGCCATGTTTATTTGAAAGGATGATCAAGAAGATGAAGAGACGTTTGATGACCGCCGCCCTTTGCGCGCTCGCCCTGCTGGCGAACGGGACGGGCGCGCTTTTCGCGCAAACTCAACAAAGGACGCAGACCGCCCCGCCGCCCCCGCAGGACGTGCTGATCGAGGGGCACGTCGGGATGCCGCGCGTTGAGGTGTTGCCGGCTCATCCCGAAATGTTCGAGATGCAGATCGCGCCGGGCGCGCCGGGTACGCCGGGCGAGTCCTTCAGCTTTAGCTTCATGTCGTCGGACATGCATTTCGACAGCAAGGTTGTGAAAGGCGCGCCTTACTCCGCCGAGGCCATCACGGAATCAGTCCAGATGCTCGCCGACGGCAACCGCATCACGCGCACCTCGAAGGCCAGCCTTTACCGCGACGGCGAAGGACGCACGCGCCGCGATCAAACTCTCAACCACATCGGCCCGTGGGCGACCTCCGATGAACCGGCGCAGTCCATCTTCATCAACGATCCGGTCGCAGGGACAAACTACGTCCTCAACCCGCGCACGCGCACGGCGCAAAAGATGTCGAACGTTCTCACGTTCAGGCGCACGCCGGGAGAAGGCGACAAGGTGCTCATCGATGCGCCGCGCACGGAAGTCTTCGTGCGCAGCGGAAACGGCGCGCTCGTAGTGTCGCAGGACGCGCCGAGAAGCATCAACGCAGGCGCGAGCGGGCTGTCGGGCAAGGCCATCAAGAAAGTTCCGCCGACCTATCCGCCGATAGCGAAGGCCGCCGGGGCGGAAGGGCCTGTCTCGGTGCAGATCGTCGTCAACGAAGCGGGCGCGGTCGAATCGGCGAAGGCGACTTCCGGCCACCCGCTCTTGCAGTCGGCGGCGGTTGATGCTGCCCGCCAGTGGCAATTCAGCCCGACGAAACTGTCGGGCAACGCCGTGAAGGTGTCCGGCGCGATCTCCTTCGTCTTCTCGCTGCCGAAGGAAGATGAAGCGTCGGGCGGAGTGACCTTTATGCGCACGCCCGCGCCGGGTCACGCCCCCGAAGGCGAACGCGTGAAGCCGGTCAGGGAATCGCTCGGCAAACAAATGATCGAGGGCGTCGAAGCCGAAGGCACGCGCACGACCCTCACATTCCCCGCGGGCATGATGGGCAACGAACGCCCGATCAACGTCGTCTCCGAGCGTTGGTATTCGCCCGAACTGCAAACGGTCGTGATGACCAAGCACAGCGACCCGCGCTTCGGCGAAACCAGCTACCGCCTCACCAACATCAACCGCAGCGAACCGGCGCGCACGCTCTTTGAAGTGCCTTCCGATTACACCGTCAAGGAAAGGCAACAGTCCTTCTCGCGCACGTTTCAACGCGTGCCGAAGCCGGAGCAGAAGTAGAAAAAGCTCCCCGCTTTTCCCAACCACACAGGCGACGCTATCATCTCGCGTCGCCTGTGTGGTTTCTAGTTTGAGGCGACGAGGGTCAGTTATTGTTCGCGTGTGATGTGAGAGGCTTTAACCGCCAATTCAAAATAGCCTCTCCCTTACGGGCTAGATAACTAAGTCCGTTTCAAGACGTGGCAGCCGGCGCTTAATTGTCGGGCAAGGCTCTGGCGCGCAGAGCCTCTTGCAGCGTCTCGATGGCGAGAGCGGCAGCGTGGCTTTTGCGTGCGGGCAGGCCGTCGAGAGATTTTGTGAGTTGCTGGCGGGTGATGAGCGCGGCTTCGCCGGGGGTGTGGCCGACGAGCATCTCTGTGAGCGCAGAGCCGCAGGCGAGCGTGGGCGGGCAGCCGTAAGCGAGAAAACGCGCCGCTGTGATGCGCCCGTCTTGTATGCGCAGCGTGAGGCGGAGACGGTCGCCGCAGGCGGGGTTGGTCAACTCGGCGGAAGCATCGGCGTCCGCGATCTCACCGGCGTTGCGCGGGTGCGCGAGATGATCTTTGAAGGACTCGGAGTAGGGCATCGGGGATCGAGTTTCCGCTTTCAGGTTTCAAGGTTAAAGACGGGAGAGGCGCAGTCCTGAAACTTATGCGGGCGTGGTTTCGCAGGCGCGTTCGGCAAGCGACTTTTGATAGAGCGGCGAGAGGCGGCGCAAGTTTTCGACGGCGCGGGGGAGCACTTCGAGGACGTAGGCGATGTCCTCTTCGGTCGTGTCTTTGCCGAGGCTGAAACGAATCGAGCCGCGCGCCAGTTCGTCGTCGCGTCCGAGGGCGCGAATGACGGGCGAGGGTTCGAGCGAGCCGGAGGAACAGGCCGACCCGGTGGAGACGGCCACGCCCTGCATGTCCAGATTGATGAGCAAGCCTTCGCCTTCGATGTAGCGGAAGGAGATGTTCGACAGGTGCGGTAGTCGCTGCTCGCGGTCGCCGTTGTAAACGATGTCCGCGACTCTCGCCTCGACGCCGATTTCAAATTGATCGCGCAAGCGTCTGAGGTGTTCGATTCTCTGAGAGAGTTCTTCGCGTGCGAGCGCGGCGGCTTTGCCGAAGGCGACGAGGAGCGGAACTGACTCTGTGCCCGCGCGGCGTTCGCGTTCCTGATGGCCGCCGATTGACTGCGGCGCGAGCCGGACGCTGCGGCGCACGTAGAGCGCGCCCGCGCCTTTCGGAGCGTGAAGTTTGTGCGCGGAGAGCGAGAGCAGATCGCAGCCGAGCGTCTCGACATCAACCGGCATGCGACCGGCGGCCTGCACAGCGTCCGTGTGCAGCCAGAGATACTTGCGCCCGCGTTCGCGTTCCTCGCGCACGAGCGCGCCGATTTTCGCGACAGGTTGAATCGTGCCGATCTCGTTGTTGGCGAGCATGACGGTGATGAGCACCGTATCTGGCCGCAGCGCGGCGCGCACGTCTTCGAGACGCACGATGCCGTTCGCGTAGACGGGCAGGTGCGTCACTTCCCAGCCGCGTTTCTCCAACGCGTCGCAGACGCCGCGCACGGCTGAGTGTTCGATTTGCGAAGTGATGATGTGCCGCCCGTGTTCGATGGCCGCTTCGGCGATGCCGCGGATGGCGAGATTGTTGGCCTCCGTGCCGCCGGAGAGAAAGACCAACTCGTTCGGGCGCGCATTGATCAAAGCGGCCACTTCGCGCCGCGCGCGGTCGAGCGCGACGCGCGCCTCCTGCCCGTAGAAGTGGACGCTCGAAGCGTTGCCGAATTTCTCCGTCAGGTAAGGCAGCATCGCCTCGACCACGCGCGGGTCAACCGGCGTCGTCGCACTATTGTCTAAATAAACTCTCCGCATAAAATGACGCTTTGTTTGCCGGTTGCCGGTCGTTCAAGCAAATTTTCCGTAACGCAGGCGATAACTCACGAAACAGCGGGCAAAGAAACCGGACAACTGACAGTTGGCCGTCATACATCACAAGCAACTGACAGTTTTACGCGCTGGCGACGTGTGTCTCTCTCCCGCAGCCGTCGGGCGCATGTTTTGTAACGGCACGCGTCTGGAGTCTAGCGGCGCACGGGGGCGCGGTCAAGCGGCTTCAAAAGCCGATTCACGGCGGCGGGTTGAAGTGTTAGCATAGGCCGACACGAGAACTCAGGACGCGCCTGATGCGCACGCCCCGCGCGCGGATTTCGACGAGCCGCAATCCTTTTGCCGGAACAATTTTAAGGAGAGAACATATGCAGACCCGCACACGATTTTTGCCCGCTGCTCTATCCCTCGCGCTCGCCGTCGTCATCCTCCCCGCGACATCCATCTCACGCGCCGCGCACGCCGCCGACGCGAACGACCCCGCCGCCGCCACAGCGGCGCAGCAAACGGGCGCGCTCGAACGCGGTTACCGCACGGGCTATTCCGACGGCTATCAGGCGGGCTACCGCGATTCCATCGAACGCGCCACGCGCGACTATCGCAACAAGGAAGAGTACGGGCGCGCCGACCGCGCCTATATCACCGCCTACGGCGCGCTCGAAGATTATCGCGACGGCTACCAGCAAGGTTTCGAGAGCGGCTACGAGGCCGGTTTTGATCGTCGCGGCTTCGATTCAATCGTCCCGCCCGGCCTGACGCGGCGCGGCGCGTCGGCGCAGAGCAGCGAGGGCGTTCAACCCGTCAACGACACGCGCGACGCTTCCGATTCGACCGCCGACGACACGCGCGTGAGCGATTCCGGCAACCGCAGCGGCGGGGCGCAGAGACAGATCGGTTCGCTCGACATCCCGATGGACACGACGATGCGCGTCGAACTGCTGACCAACCTCTCGACCGACGCGACGCAACGCGGCGACCGCTTCGAGGCGCGCGTCATCGAACCCGCGCAGTATGAGGGCGCGCAGGTGACGGGGCGCGTCAAGGGCGTGAAGCGCGCCGGACGCGTGCGCGGCACAGCCGAATTACAACTCGATTTCGAACAGATCAGCTTGCCCGATGGCCGCTTCACGAACTTCAACGCGCAGGTCATCGAAGTGGTTGGCCGTTCGACCGGCAACGTCGGCGAGGTTGACGAAGAGGGCGGCGTGCAGGGCAGGAGCACGACGAAGGACGACGTAACGAAGGTCGGCTCGGGCGCGGGCATCGGCGCGATCATCGGCGCGATTGCGGGCGGCGGCAAAGGCGCGGCCATCGGCGCGGTCATCGGCGGCGGCATCGGCGCGGGCGGCGCGATCAGTTCGCGCGGCAAAGATGTCCGCCTCGAACGCGGTCAGGAACTCATGATCCGCACCTCGACCGAAACACGGATTCAATAAAGCCACAAATTCAGGTTTCGAGTTTCAGGTTTCAAGTTACAGGTCAGAGGCTCTCTGTTTCCCAACTTGAAACCTGAAACTCGAAGCCTCTCCGCACATGCTCATCACCCTCCTGACCGACTTCGGCACAGCCGATTATTTCGTCGGCGCGTTGAAGGGCGTGATCCTGTCGGCGAGCGCGCGTGCGCGGATCGTTGACATCACGCATGAGATTCCCGCGCACGACGTGGCTGCGGGCGCGTTCACGTTGCTCGCCGCTTACGGTAGCTTTCCGCCGGGGACGATCCACGTCGCGGTGGTTGACCCCGGCGTCGGGTCGGCGCGCCGCCCGCTCCTCATTTCGACGCAAAGCCACTTCTTCGTCGGGCCTGACAACGGCCTCTTCAGCTACGTCTGCGAACGCGAGCAGGACGTGCGCATCTATCACTTGACGAATGAAAAGTTTTTTCGCGCGCCCGTGAGCGCGACCTTTCACGGGCGCGACATCTTCGCACCCGTCGCCGCCGCGCTCTCAAGCGATGTGCCGCCCGAAGCTTTCGGCGAATTGATCGCAGACCCCGTGCAACTCGCCCCGCTCGCCCCGCTGCGCGAGGACGGCGCAGGGTGGTCTGCCGCGATCATTCACATTGATCGCTTCGGCAACCTCATCACGAACATCACGCGGCGGGAACTGGCCGGTGAAGAGTTTCGAGACGGCGCGAAACTGGAACTCGGCGGGCGCGAGATCAGTTCGTTTCGCCAGTTTTACGCGGCAGCGGCGGGCGGCGGGGCGACGGGCGAATTGTTCGCCATCTGGGGCAGCGCGGGCTTTCTTGAGATCGCTGCTAACCGTGCGTCCGCCGCCGAACTGCTCCGCGCCGAACGCGGCCAGCAGGTGCGCGTCAAGAGTCTCGCATCATAAAAAAACGCGGTTCGTCCGGCGTCGGCGACGAAGCCGCGGCGCAGTTTGCGTGCAAAATTTACGATTCACGATTCGAGACTTTTCTCCGGTCACCGTCGCTTGTCACTTGCCACCCCATTTGTTATCTTCGACTCAACTTAAACAACTTCAAGGATACCCAATCATGGAAAACGCGAAGGAAGCTGCTACCGCGCCCGCGACGGACAAACCGAAGGAAGCGAGCGCGCCTGCCGCTGCCGACGGTGCGGGTTTGCGCGGCGTCGTGGCCGCGAAATCGTCTATCGGCGACGTGAACGGCGAGCAGGGCATACTCATCTATCAGGGTTACGACATACACGATCTGGCCGCACATTCGACTTTCGAAGAGACCGTCTACCTGCTCTGGCATGGCCGCCTGCCGACCCGCGCGGAACTCGACACGTTCAAACGCGACATCGGCGAGCACTACGAGTTGCCGCCGCAAGTCATCGAACTCATCCGCGCCTTCCCGCGTGACGCCGAGCCGATGGACATGCTGCGCACCGCCGTCTCCGCGCTCGACTTCTACGACAAGGAGTGCTGCGACATCTCGCGCGAGGGCGCGCTGCGCACGGCGACGCGCCTGACAGCGCAATTTCCCGTCCTCGTCGCCGCCATCGAACGCATACGCAAAGGCCAAGACCCGATCCCGGCGAAACCCGAACTCGACATCGCCACCAACTTCCTATACATGCTCAATGGCGAGATGCCGAGTGAGCGCGAGGCGCGCATCTTCGACATCTGCCTGATCCTGCACGCCGACCACGAACTGAACGCTTCGACCTTCACGGCGCGCGTCGTCGCGGGCACGCTCGCAGACGTGTACGGCGCGGTCACGGCGGCCATCGCCGCGCTCTCCGGCCCCTTGCACGGCGGCGCGAACACGAACGTGATGAAGATGCTGTTGGAGATCGGCGAACTCGATAAGGCCGAGGAGTTCGTTAAAAACGCGCTGGCGCAGAAGAAGAAGATCATGGGCATCGGCCACGCCGTCTACAAGACGGAAGACCCGCGCGCCACGCACCTGCGCCGCTTCTCGCAAGAGGTCGGCGAGTCGAAGGGCGAAACGAAGTGGTATGAGATTTCGCGCAAGATCGAGGAGTACGTGCACCGCGAAAAGGGCATGTACCCGAACGTAGATTTCTACTCCGCCTCGACCTATTACATGATGGGCATCCCGCTCGAACTCTACACGCCCATCTTCGCCGTCTCGCGCATCTCCGGCTGGACGGCGCACGTCCTCGAACAATACGACAACAACAAACTCATCCGCCCCCGCGCCGAATACGTCGGCCCCCGCGATTTGAAATACGTGCCGATTGACGAGAGATAGAGAAAAGCCGTGAATCGTAAATCGTGAATAGAGAAAACCTGCTGTCTTTCTATTTACGATTTACGATTTACGATTCACGGCTTTTAACGGCACTTCCTCGTCGGTAAATTTCTTCAACTCCTCATCGGCTCGGAGCAAGCCCGTCTTCCAGATAAAGATCGTGGAGATAATCAAAGCGACGGTGCAGGCCGCGCCGCCTTCGATGCCGTATGCGCCGCCCGTGAGCCACGCGGGGCCTGTGTCTGCGGCGCGCAGGAGCGGCGCGCGCGTGAGGCTCGTGATGCCGCTAACGGGCAGGCCGAGCAGCGCGCCCATCGCCCAGTTCCAAGCCCAGTGGAGGCCGAGCGGAAACCAGAGGCTGCGCGTGCGCAGGTAGGCGACCGCGAGCCAGAAGCCCGCCAGCGTCGTGTTGATGAAGGTGAAGCCCCACGCGACGTTCGGGTTGTCGAGATGCACGTAGGCGAAGAGCACCGACGAAGGAATGACGGCGGCGAGAAAGGGCAGAGCGCGCATCATTGTCTGCAAGGGATAGCCGCGAAACAGCATCTCTTCCGCCGCCGCCGCGATGATGAAAATGATGGCCGAGCCGAAGAACGTCTTCACGAACGCGACGCTTGAAATTGAGGGCGCGAGGCTGAACTGGTAGCCGCGAAACGCCGTCGCGACGAGCGCGGCGAGCATGAGCGAGAGCGCGCCGACGAGTGACCCGGCGAGCAGGTCGCGCATCCAGCCGCGATGCCGCGCCCAGCCGAGCGCGCGCAGGGGCAAATCTTCAAACAGCCGCCCGCAACCCCAGCCGACGACGAGCGCGGTCGTGAAGAGCACGAAGGCCTGCACGACATAGCCGAGCGTCCCGGCGAGCCGCGCTCCGGCGTTCGAGTTGAACAGGAAGAACAGCGCGCCGACGGCGATAAAGAACGCGGCGAGCACGGTGTAGTAAACGGCGCAGAAGATGACGAGTCGCCAACCGCTGCGTAGTCGCCCGTGGCGGTTGAGAAAAATGTCGAGTGGTTTCATCAGGTGATAGCGTTCGCGGCTCGCGGGTTTCGGGAAGTCGCCGCCGATTGTAACCGAAAGTGCGCGCGGGAGGTGAAGCGGGGAATGCCACGGCGCGCGCCGTCGCGTGCTAAACTCTGTCTCCGCGAAGCGTGATGACTGACGAACCGACCGAACAGACGCCGGGAGAGACGGGCGAGCCGAAGCACAGGCGACGCGGCGCGCCGTGGCTGCTCGGCGGCCTCGTGCTGTCGCTGCTGTTCGTGCTCATCGCCTTGCAGGTCTTCGGGCTGTGGGAAGTCTTCACGCCCGACACCGCCGCCGACACGCTGCTGCTCTACGCGCTCTCGTCGCTCAACTTCGTCGCCTTCATCGTCTTCACCTTCATCTTCGTGCGCAACCTCGTCAAACTCAGGCGCGAGCGGCGCGCGCACGAACTCGGCTCGAAGATCAAGACGCGGCTCGTCGTTTATTTCATCACCGTGAGCCTCCTGCCGATCACGGCGATGGCCGTCTTCTCCTACATCTTCTTCAATCGCTCGCTCGAAAAGTGGTTCAGCAGCCTGCCCGAAGCCGTCGTGCAGCAGGCGCGCGAGGTGCAGGCGAACGAGGCGCGGCGCGAGGCGGAAAGTTTCCGGGCGACGGTCGCCGTCACTCACAGACTTCTGCCCGAGCCGCAACCCGCGGGCGTCACTGACCCTGCGACGGACGATCTGGAACTCAAACTCGCCGAACTCGCCGAACGCGGCAACCTGTCGCTGCTCGCAATCAGCGGCGCGGAAAACTCTCAGACGGTGACGGCGACGCGCGGCCTGCGTCAGGGCGACCGGGACGCGATTCTGAACGGCAGTATGGGCGCGCCGGGGCAGAGCTTCCAGAGCGAAGTCGCCGTCGGCGGAAAAGTCTTCGACTTCACCAGACTGCCTGTCGGCGACCGACACTTCCTCGTCGCCGCGCGCGAACGCCGCGCCGACCCTCAACTCGCCGAACTCGTCAAGAGCAGCCAGACGTTCGAGAATTTCAAACTGCGCCAGCGCAAGGTGCGCCTGCTCGGTCTGTCCACGCTCGGCCTCTTGACCTTGATGCTGCTGTTCGCGGCAACGTGGAGCGCGATTCATCTTGCACGCGGCATCGGCGCGCCCATCCGCGCGCTCGCCGAAGCGGCGGACGAGGTGGCGCGCGGCAATCTCGCGCACCGCGTCGCCACCATCGCCGACGACGAACTAGCCATCCTCGCCGCCTCCTTCAACCAGATGACGGCGCAACTGGAAGAGAACCGCCGCCGCATCGAAGCGGGCGCGGGCGAGTTGCGCGACAAGAACCTCGCGCTCGATGAGCGGCGCAACTACATCGAAACCGTGCTCGAATCGCTCTCCACCGGCGTCGTCTCGCTTGACGAGGAGAACCGCGTGACGACCATCAACGCCGCCGCCGTCGCCATGCTCCGTCTCGCCGACGCGCCGCCGCCGGGCGCGCCGCTCAAAGGAATGTTGAGCATGGAAGACCATCTTGTGCTGGAACGCGTGCTGGCGCGGGCGCGTCGGACGGGGCGCGCGGCATGGCAGATGGAACTTGCGCGCGGCGCATCTCAGGACGCGGGCGTCGTGCCCGTCGCGCTCACGGCCACCGCGCTCGGCAATTTCACGGAGGGCGGCGCGGGCGGTGGACGCTCCTCGCGCGGCATCGTGCTCGTCATCGAAGACTTGACGGAACTGCTCGCCGCGCAACGCGCCGCCGCGTGGAGCGAAGTCGCGCGCCGCATGGCGCACGAGATTAAAAATCCGCTGACTCCCATTCAACTCTCCGCCGAACGCATCGCGCGCAACTTCCGACGCCTGCACGGCGCGGGCGACGCCGACGTTGAAGCGACGCAGCCGAACGGCGGCGCGGTCGGCGCACAGGGCGGCGCAGTTATTGAAGGCGGAGTGGACGAGGCGCGCGTGGCGCGCGTGGTCGAAGAATGCACGACGACGATCACGCGCGAGGTGGCGGGGCTGAAGGCGATGGTTGACGAGTTCTCGCGGTTTGCGCGCCTGCCGCACGCGCGGCTCGAAGCGGCGGATTTGAACGAGGTGGTGCGGCAGGCCGTCGCGCTCTACGAAGATCGTCTCGAAGACGTGCGCTTGAATGTCCATCTCGCGCGCACGCTGCCGCCCGGCTTGCTCGACGCGGAGCAGATGCGCCGCGTCATCGTCAACTTGATTGACAACGCGCTCGAAGCGATGACCGACGCCGCCGAGGGCGAACGGCGCATCACCGTCGCCACCGGCCACGACCCTGCGCGCGGCATGCTCCTCGTCGAAATCGCCGACACCGGCCACGGTATCGAACGCTCCGACTTC
>DASPJG010000070.1:0-5275 GCA_035628755.1 Pyrinomonadaceae bacterium | reverse complement strand
GTGAGCAGGAACTGGGGGTCGAGATTGAAGGCGGGAGGAGGCGTGGAGAAGAGGCGCAGCCAGAAGGAGGTGGCGGCCACTTCCTCCTCCGCTTCGTCCAGCAACGGTATGATCTCTTGTTCGTAATTTTCAAATGGCGCGGTAGCCATCAACTCCAGAACGCTGGCGTAATAGCCGCGGATGGCTTGCATCTGCGCACGGCTGAACTCCGTCACGTCTCCACTAATGGTCAAGTTCACTCTCGATGAGCCTACGTCGAGGTTGAAATTGGCGAGAAAAGGAAAATTCGTTTTTCCGAAAGACCTGATGCTCAAGGCTTCCAATGCGCTCGTGTCGAGGATGCTGTCCATCACGTGGAAGTGTGTGAAGTTAAAGACGGTTTCAAACAGGTGTCGCTCTCTCAGGTCTTGTTGTATTTGAGCCATCGGATAGCGACGGAACGGCAGTATCGCCTGTTCCGCTGCAAAAGTTTGACGGATCAGATCGCGCCATGTCCCACCCGCGAAGTTGAAGCGAAATGGGAGCGTGTTGAGGAACAGACCGAGCACACGATCTCCGTCGGTCTCTTCGGGGCGGCCATGTGAAACCAGCCCGGTCACGATGTCTCGACGACCGCTCAGAAAACCGACGACCCTGAGATGTGCGGCCAGCAGTACGCTCTTAAAAGGGACGCCCTCTTGCAGCGCAAGCTGCTTCAATTGTTCCGCTACCCCGGTCGAGATCGGGACTCCCTGAATATGCATCGGATGGTGGCTGCTTCCATCCGGCTTGAACGGCCAACGCCGTATGCGCGTCGGGTTGCTGCCGTTTATCTGCTGCCGCCAGTACTGCCGGTGCTCCGGCGTAGCCAGCGATTCTCGCTCCAGTTTTACATACTCACGAAAGGCCAACTCGGGCTCGGCATTAACACTCTTCGACGCCATGCCTGAGTAGAAGGCATAGTGCTGAAAAATCTCCGTCAACAAACTGGCGAGGCTCCATCCGTCCAACAAGGCGTGATGGAAGCTCAGCGTAAACTGAAATGCGTCGGCGCTGCGCCGGTGCAGGCGCATCCGCATCAGAGGGGCTTTGTTCCACTCGAAGGGATGACGTTTCTCATCATCGATGATCAGGCGCACCGCTTCTTCCTGCTGCGCCGCGTCGAGATGCGACAGATCGCCAACCTCGATGGGAAAGTCTACTTCCCCGTGCACCAATTGAAGCGGCTCGCTATAGCTCGTTAAATCGAACCCCGTGCGCAACACCGCATGGCGTCTCAATATCGCCTCCATGGTGGTGCGGATCATTTGCAGATCGAGGGGCGCGCGCAATTGATAACTTAAAATGTCGTGATAGACGGCGGCTTCAGGACTATATTCGCTATGAAAGATCATCCCGGCCTGAAGCATCGTGAGCGGGTAAGCATCCTCGACATCCTCCGGCAACTGCCGCCGGTCTTCTTCGGACAGCAGCGCAAAGGGCGCGATGGCCGTGAAGCCCTGCGACTGTTCATCCTGTAATTCCTGACTAAGATATTGTGCCAGTTCGTGAATCGTCGGATACTGAAACAGGTGTTGGATGGAGAATGTGAAACCGTAATTCTGCGCTTTAGAAACCACTTGAATGCTGCGCATGGAGTCGCCGCCCACCTCGAAGAAGTTGTCATAGATACTGACCTGTTCCAGTCCCAAAACTTCACGCCAGAGGTCTGCCAGCAGTGTCTCGGCATGCGTGCGCGGCGCAACGATCTCTTCGCTTGAGTCTGCACGCAACGCTTCTGGCGCAGGCAGCGCACGATAATTAATCTTGCCGTTGGCAGTCAGCGGCAACTCTTCCAACTCCACGATGGCCGCTGGAATCATGTACTCCGGCAATCGCGCCCCGATCTCACCACGCACCTGCGCGATCTGCCTCTCGCCCCCTGTTTCCATCACGACATAAGCCACCAGCCGCTTCTCTCCCTCCCGCTCCTCTCTCACCACCGCCACCGCTTCTCTCACCCCGCTCGCCTGCTTCAATACTTCTTCTATCTCTCCCAACTCGATGCGATACCCCCGCACCTTCACCTGCGTATCAACTCGCCCGACGAACTCGATGCGTCCATCGGACAGCAGCCGCACCAGATCGCCCGTGCGGTAGAGGCGTTGGCCGGGGAGCGGGCTGAAGGGATGTGGCAGGAAGCGTTCTGCCGTCAGGGATGGACGGTTCAAGTACCCGCGCGCCAGCCCATCGCCGCCTGCAAACAGTTCGCCGACGACGCCGACCGGCGTTAATTGCATCTCTCGATCCAGTATGTACACTTGCGTGTTGCTGATCGGCCTGCCGATAGGGATTGAGCGTTCCCAATGCGGCTCTTCTTCTCTCGTGAGCGGGTGACAGCAGGTGAACGTCGTCGCCTCGGTCGGCCCGTAACCGTTGATGATCCGCGTCTGGCGCAGTTGCTCTAATCCGGTGCGTACATGCTGCGGCGATAATGCTTCTCCGCCGATCAAGAGTTGTTGCAGCTTCGCCAGCACGCCGGGCGACTCATCTATCACCAAGTTATAGAGTGAAGAGGTGAGCCACATTGTTTGCACGGCGTGACGTTCAATAGCGGCTCCGATCTGTTGCGGCGTGGGTCGGCGTTCTTCGGACAACACGCATCGCGCGCCATTCAGCAAAGCCCCCCACAACTCAAAAGTCGAGGCATCAAACGACAGCGGAGCCAACTGCATCAGGCACGTCTGATCATCGAGTTCGACATAATTTGTTCCACAGACAAGTCTCACCACGCCTCGATGCGTGACCTCTACTCCTTTGGGAAGTCCCGTCGAACCGGACGTGTACGTGACGTAAGCAAGATTATCGGCATTCGTGACTGGTGGAGGGTTTGAGGCAGGCTGCTGCGCCAGTATCAGTCGGTCGGTATCCAGCGCGACCGCCAGCCCCATGTGGGCGGGCAACTTCTCCAACTGCTGCTCCATTGTCAGCAACAAGGCAATCTGCGCGTCTTCCATCATCCATGCTAAACGCTCCAGCGGGTATTCAGGGTCGAGCGGTAGATATGCGCCGCCCGCTTTCAAAATCCCGAGCAGCCCTACCACCATCTCCAGACAACGCTCCATACATACCCCGACGAGCGTTTCCTCGCCGACGCCGAATTGCCGCAAGTAATGCGCGACCTGATTGGCACGCTCGTTCAGTTCTTGGTAGGTTAGCTTTTCGTCTCCGTAAGCCAGCGCAATCGCATTCGGGCGACGCTCCGCCTGTTCTTCGAAGAGATGGTGGATGGATTGCCCGCGCGGATATTCGGTTGCGGTTTGATTCCACTCAACGAGTAGTTGATGCGTTTCCGCTTCACTCAACAACATCACGTCCCCGACGCGTTGCTCCGGCCTCTCGATCATTTCTTCCAGCACGCGCTGACAATGTCTGACCATCCGTTCGATAGTGGTGTGGTCAAAGAGGTCTGGGTTGTAGAGCATCGCGCCAATCAAACTATCGCCGGTTTCGGTTATCGAAAGCACGATGTCGAAAGGCGACGTGGTCGCTTCTACTTCCAACGCACTCATCGTCAACCCCGGGAGTTCCAATTCCGGCATCGGCACGTTCTGCAAGACAAACGCTACTTGAAACAGCGGATTACGGCTCAGGTCGCGTTCAAGCTGCAACTCATCGACCAGCTTTTCAAAAGGCACATCCTGATGCGCATACGCCCCGAGGCACGTCTCGCGGACACGCTGAAGCAATTCCCGAAATGTAGGTCTGCCTCTCATATCGCCGCGCATCACGAGCATATTGACGAAGAACCCGATCAGCCCCTCCGTCTCGACGCGATTGCGGTTCGCCACGTCGGCGCCGACCAACAATTCATCCTGCCCCGTATACCGGTGAAGAAGCGTTTGAAAAGCCGCCAGCAGAGTCATAAACGCTGTGACGCCTTCCTCCCGGTTCAATGCCTTCAAACGCTTGACGACATGTTCATTAACGTTGAAATGATGACGCGCGCCGCGATAACTCTGCACGGGCGGGCGCGGGTGGTCGGTTGGCAACTCCAGCACGGTCGGCGCACTGGCAAGCTGCTCCCTCCAATATCCGATCTGTCGTTCCAACTCCTCGCCCTGCAAATACTCTCTCTGCCAGACGGCATAATCGGCGTACTGAATCGGCAACTCCGCCAGCGGCGACGCCTCGCCACGCGAGTATGCCTCGTAGAGCGCGGCCACCTCGTTGATGAGAATGCTGACCGACCAACCATCCGAGATGATGTGATGCATGGTCAATAACACCACATGTTCATCTGCCGCCAGCCGCAGCAGGCGCACTCGCAGCAACGACCCTTGTGACAAATCGAAGGGAAGGCCTGCTTCTTCGCGGGCAAGTCGTTGCGCTTCCTCTTCACGCTCGTCGTGAGAGAGCCCGCTGAGGTCTTCGAGGGGTAGCGAGACCGGAGCAGGCGGCGAGATGACCTGCACGGGCTGGCCTTCATGCGTGGCGAAGGTGGTACGTAAGACTTCGTGGCGCGCAAAGAGCGTGGTGAAGGTCTGTGCCAGTGCCTCGACGTTAAGGTGGCCGTTCAAACGAACTGCTACGGGAATGTTGTAAATCGCTTTGTCGGGTTCTAATTGATCAATGAACCATAACCGTTGCTGCGCATACGACAGCGGCAGCATCCCCTCTCTCCCCACCCGCTCGATCTTCCCTCTTCCCCCAGAGCCTCTCCCCTCCCTCATCGCCTCCTCGATCACGCGGCTCATCGCTCGCGCCGTCCCCTCCCCGAACACCGCCCGCAGTCCCATCTCTACCCCGAACACCTCCCGCACCCGCGACACCAACTGCGTCGCCAGCAAACTGTGCCCTCCCAACTCGAAGAAACTCTCCTCGACTCCTACCTCCTCCACCTTCAACACTGCTCCCATCAACTGCGCCACCAGCAATTCCGTCTCCGTCTTCGCCACCTGCTGCTTACCGCTTCCGCGCGTCGCTTCCCACGGCGGCAAGGCTCGCCGGTCAACCTTCCCGTTCGGCGTCAAAGGCATCTGTTCCAGTCTGACGAACCCCGCCGGGATCATGTACTCGGGCAGCGTCCCTTGCAGAAAGAGGCGCAACTCGGCGACATCAACCGCCACGTCGGAGACGAGATAGGCGATGAGTTGGTGGTCGCCGCGAGGGTCTAGGGCGGCGATAACGAGGGCTTCGCGCACGGCATGATGCTGGTTGAGGACGGCTTCGATTTCGCCGAGTTCGATGCGATAGCCGCGGATTTTGACTTGCTGGTCGAGGCGACCGAGGAATTCGATCTGGCCGTCGGGCAGAA
>DASPJG010000069.1:0-2403 GCA_035628755.1 Pyrinomonadaceae bacterium | reverse complement strand
ACCCGCAACGCAACATTCCGCTCGCCCTCATCGGCGGCATGATCACGATCATCTCGCTCTACGTCTTCGTCAACATCGCCTACTTCTACGCGCTCTCGCCAACAGAGGTGGCAAACGTCCCGGCAGCCTCTTCGGTCGCCTCGGAAGTGGCGCGCACGTTCCTCGGCCCCTTCGCCATCAGTTTGATCGCAGCCGCGCTGCTCTTTTCCTCCGTCGGCACGCTGCACACTTCGATTCTGACGGGCGCGCGCGTTCCCTACGCGATGGCGCGCGACGGGCTGTTCTTCCAAAACCTCGCGCGCCTCTCGCCGAAGACACACGTCCCCATCGGCGCGCTCGTCCTGCAAGGCTTCTGGGCTGGGCTGCTCGCCCTCTCCGGCTCGTTCGACACGCTGACCGACTACGTTATCTTCGGCTCGTGGATTTTCTACGGCCTGACGACCGCCTCCGTCTTCATCTTCCGCCGCCGCCTGCCCAACGCCGAACGCCCCTACCGCGCGTGGGGCTACCCGGTAGTGCCCATCCTCTTCCTGCTCGTCACCGGCTGGCTGCTCGTCAACACGCTGCTGACCACGCCCGTACAGGCGCTCGTCGGCCTCGCCCTGATCCTGCTCGGCCTGCCCGTCTACTGGTACTGGGCGCGACACAACAACCGCGTCGCGGCTCAAGACGCATCGGGCTTTGGGGATGAAAATCCGAGAGGCCGATAAGTGAGCTATCGGATTGAGTTCAAACCGCGTGCTATTAAAGATTTGAAGTCATTCACGCCGGAAGATAGACGACGGGTGATGTCGAAGATTGAAGCCTTACAAAATAACCTGTCGGGCGACGTGAAGCGGCTCACTAACTTTACGCCCGAATACCATCTGAGAGTCGGCGATTACCGCGTGCTGTTTGAGACTGTAGGCGACAAAGTGCTAATTTATCGAATCAGACATCGCAGAGACGCATATTCTTAAAAGCTATGAACAGAATTACCTTACATCCCGAAATTTTAAGCAAGAACGGCAAAAAAGAATTTGTCGTGTTGCCGTATGAAGAGTTTCTCGCCTTACAGGAATTACTCGACGACGTTGAAGACCTTCTCGAACTTCGCGCCGCGAAACGTGAGGGAGAAGATGAACCGGCACACTCGCTGACGGACGCCAAAAAGGAATTAGGATTAACCTGACTCTCTGACCCGTGCCGCCGCCTGCGCTGACCTGCGCCGAATACTCTCCCTCGAACTATCCTGCCCCGCCTTTTCACACGCGCTCAGTGATTCATCTGCCACGCCTTGATCGCCTCTACAGGGTAGAGCAGCATCAGGACGTTCAGCAGGAGGCTGTCCCTGATCCAGATGAGAAGAACGATTTCGGTGAGCGCAAATGCGATGAGCGTGCGGCGCAGCCCGAGGCGGCGGGCTAACACGAATCCGAGTGCGCACGCGAAGATGTCGCCCGCGGAGTTTATGATCGTGTCGCCCTGATAGCCGAGCGCGAGAGTGGCTTCGCGGTAACGGTTGATGACGAAGGCCGAGTTCTCAAAGACCTCCCACAATGCCTCGACCGCGACGGCGAGCGCGAGCCGCCACTCCCACGACACGCGCGGAACAACCCACGCCAGCACCCCGCAGAAGACGAACCCGTGCAGGACGTGCGTGAAGCTGTACGGGTCGAACAGGTGTTGCGAATTATCCGAACCCCACGCGTCGCCCGCCCACACGAGCACGCGCCCGCACTCGCACAGCCACAGCCGCCCTTGCCGCCGGAGTTGAAGCGCGGCGAGTGCCGTCGCCGCCGCAATCACGAGCCACGGCCAGCCTCTTCTCATCTTTTCACCCTGAGGCGGGGCGCGCGTTCAGGGCTTCGCGCGCCACTTCCCTGTCGTCGAAATGGAACATCTCCGTGCCGATGATCTGGTAGTCCTCGTGCCCCTTGCCCGCGATGACGACCACGTCGCCTGCGCGCGCTTCCGCGACCGCGCGAAAGATCGCCTCGCGGCGATCCGCGAGCTTCAAATAGGGCTTACCAGCCGCGCGCAGGCCGACCTCCGTCTCGGCGAGAATCGCTTCCGGGTCTTCGGTGCGCGGGTTGTCGGAGGTGAGGATAACGATGTCGCTGAATGCGGCGGCGGCCTCGCCCATCGGCGCGCGTTTCGTGCGGTCGCGGTCGCCGCCGCAGCCGAAGACGGTGATGACGCGCCCGCCCTTCGTCACCACGTCGCGCGCCGTTGCGAGTACGTTTCTCAGGGCGTCGTCCGTGTGCGCGTAATCAACGACGACCGCGAAGTCTCCGTCGTGCGCGACGCGCTCGAAGCGTCCGGGCGCGCCCGCGCAGGCGGCAAAGGCGCGCGCCATCGCGTCCAACTCGTAGCCGAGCGCGAGACCGCACGCCGCCGCCGCGAGCATGTTGTAGATGTGAG
>DASPJG010000068.1:0-10889 GCA_035628755.1 Pyrinomonadaceae bacterium | reverse complement strand
TGGCTGAAAAAGCGATGCCAGTAGAACGCCTGCGCCTCCTCGTCCCAAGTCCAGTTCGAGTGCTCGGTGTCGGTGAAGATGATGCGCGCCTGCGCATACTTGTGCGGGTCGTCGCTCCATACGTACCAGTCGCGCTTGGGCGACGCGGGCGACCGGCGCGCCTCCTGAAACCAGGCGTGGCTGTCGGAGGTGTGATTGACGACGAGGTCTGTGATGACGCGCAAGCCCCGCGCATGGGATTCTCTGAGGAACGTCTTGAAGTCTTCGAGCGTGCCGTATTCGGGAAGCATCGCGTAGAAATCTGCGATGTCGTAGCCGCCGTCGCGCAAAGGGGAGGCGTACATCGGGAGCAGCCAGATGCAATCCACGCCGAGCCATTGCAGGTAGTCGAGTTTCTCGGTCAGGCCGGGGAAGTCGCCGATGCCGTCGGCGTTCGAGTCGTAAAAGCCGCGCACGTAGACTTCGTAAAAGACGGCGTCCTTGAACCAGAGCGGATCATTGCGCAGTTTCACTTCGCCCGACATCTCTTCGTCTGCCTTCCCCAGCGAACCGAATTTTAACCAACTGATTTTTGCTGTGCCGGAAAAGATAGCCGCTCTCCCGCATTCAATGCAAGAGACGCCGCACCGCCGCGCCCTCTTTCGACAGCCATCAAACGCTTCGCCACCTGCATCGATTTCAACTATCCGGCGCGCACAAAAGGGACGACAAAAGAAACGGGCGGCCACTTAAGACCGCCCGCAACGGAAGTGCTCCCGCGACATTCTAACGTGCTTGCCTCTTACCTCTCTCAATGGCCGCGTTAATCAGATTCAAAGGTTCATCTTTAGAGGGTAAATCACCTTCTAAATATAAAACATATAATTCAAGTGCTGACTTGTGTGAATCCGTATAGAGATACAGAACATTAATTCCATTAGACAAAATCTTACTTGCCCTCCTCACGCCAGCAGCCCCGCTATTAATTTCCTTCTTAATAATAAACAACAAACGTGCTAACAACTCGATAGCAGCGGAATCTTTACATAATTCAGGTTCGAGAATAGCAAGCCACGTTTCATCTGCCAATAAATCATCCTTACTACAAATTGTTTCAGTAGATTTTTTCAAAAGACGTATTCTCAACTTTGCCAACGATGTAAATACCTCAAATTTAAATATTAACAACGATGTAAATTTTTATCAACGGGAAAGTCGAAAAAGCCGAGAAATCTTGCCAATCCTCCATTTATACGTGATACGAATCTTTATAAACTTGTTAAACTATCTGAAATCAACAATATACCGATGCTATAGTTTTAGCTATGGCACTCAAATTACAAGTTCAAGAAATTGCAAGAAGGCAAGGCATCGAGAATGCAGCACAATTATCTACACTTACTGGAATCGGAATTCCTTCGTGTTATCAACTATGGAAGGGAACAGCCAAAGCAGTTTCATTTAAAACATTGAATACACTTTGCAATAAACTCAGAACGCATCCAGCTATTTTGTTTGATTATAAGCCTGACCCGGAAGAGTGAAGTTCGATTGCGATTAAAAGCAGGGAAGGACGAAAGTAAAGAAATGTGTCTTAATTCGAGAATTTGCACACCTTACTTTACTGGAAATGTGTATGCCGGAGGTCGGACTCGAACCGACATGAGCTTGCGCTCGCTAGATTTTGAGTCTAGTGCGTATACCGATTTCGCCACTCCGGCTGGAGAAGAGTTTGCATGATAGAGGGTAGTTTGGCGCGGCGTCAACCGCCTTCGCGGGGTGTTTGAATTTTCGGCGCGGGCGGTGGCCGGAAGGCGAGCGGGAGAAATATTAGTTGTGCGCGAGGGAGTGAATCTGTAAGATAGATGCGCCCAGCGGGAGATGCGCGTGACGAAGGGAAATGTCCGCGCAGCCTGAACCCCAACCTCAACTTTTAAGAATCTTTCAGACGAAGGCGGAAGTGTCTCTATGTTTCCAGCGAGTGACGAGCGAGCCTGCATTTTGATCGCGGACGACGAGCAGGAGATTCGCAACGTCCTCTATGAACTGCTGAGCGAGGACTACGATTGCCAGTTGGTCGCTTCGGCGGAGGCCGCGCTGGCGCGGCTGCGCGCGGCGCGCTTCGATGTCATCGTCAGCGACATCAACATGGAGGGCATGAGCGGCCTTGAGATGATCCCGCATGTGGCCGAGGTCGCGCCGGATGCGGTCGTGGTGATGGTGAGCGGCGCGCAGACGGTCGAGAGCGCGATTGAGGCTCTGCGCGCCGGGGCGTTCGACTACGTGACGAAGCCTTTCGACCTGCGCCACGTCGAAGCCGCCGTCAGGCGCGCGCTCGAACACAAACGCCTGCGCGAGGCCAAACGTCGTTACGAAAATTATCTGGAAGAACTCGTGGCCGAGCGCACGGCGGAACTCGACCGCACGCTGGCCTCGCTCGAAGACTCTTACCGCATGACTCTGAAAGCCCTCGCCGCCGCCCTTGAGACGCGCGACCGCGAGACGCACGGCCACTCGGAGCGCGTCGTCAGTTTCAGCCTGCGGCTGGGGCGCGAGTTGAATCTGACGGGCGAGAGCCTGCGCTCGCTGGAGTTCGGCGCGCTCCTGCACGATGTCGGGAAGATCGGCGTGCCGGACGCCATCCTGCACAAGCCCGCGCAACTCTCTGCGGAGGAGTGGGTGAATATGCGCCGCCATCCCGTGCATGGGCAGCAGATTTTACAGGGCATAGAATTTCTGGAAGGAGCGGCGCGCGTCGTCGGGCAGCACCACGAGAAGTGGGACGGGACGGGCTACCCGCTGGGCTTGCGCGGCGAGGAGATCGACCTCAACGCACGCATCTTCGCCGTCGCCGACGCTTTCGACGCCATCACGAGCGACCGCGTCTATCGTGCGGGGCGTTCCTACGAGGTGGCGGTCGCCGAGTTGGAAAAGTTTGCGGGGCAGCAATTCGACCCGAAAGTGGTGGCGGCCTTCCGGCGTATCCCGCGCGAGGAGTGGGACGAGTTGCGCGCGGTTTCGTTTCGCAAATGGCACGAGCGGCAGAACGGCCAACCGGCGAAGCTCCCGGCCAGCGCGGAGATGGAGACGCTCCTCGGCGCGCTCGTGAACTGAGCGCGTAGACAAGTTTAACCGGCCTGCCCATAAAGGCGTCCGCCGACGCGCTCACGCGTCCGCCCGCGCCGCGAACCGCATCTCTCACCTTACAACTACCGGGAACTCTCTACGCCGCGCGGGCGTATTGCTTTTGCACGCTCGCCGGTCAAGGGTCGGACGCCATCTTATAGCCGCCGCCCGAAATGTTAATTTTTGAGGAGAACGAGAGATGAAGAGAGTTGCAGGGGTCGCACGCCAGAGAGTGGGGTGGATGTTCGTCGTTTTGGTCGCGCTGGCTTTGCAGCCCGCCGCGCTGGCGCAAAGCGGCGACAAGGCCGCGCGCATTGACGAATACCTGACGCGCGCCAACAAGATCGGGCAGTTCAACGGCGCGGCGCTCGTCGCGGAGAACGGCAAGGTCATTTACAAAAAAGGTCTCGGGCTGGCCAACATGGAGTGGAACGTGCCGAACGAAACGGACACCAAGTTCCGGCTCGCCTCGATCACCAAGCAGTTCACCGCCGCGCTCATCCTCCAACTCGTCGAACAGGGCAAGCTCAAACTAGACGGCAAACTCTCCGAGTACCTGCCCGACTATCGCAAGGACGTGGGCGACAAAGTGACCATCCATCACCTGCTGACGCACACTTCCGGCATCCCCAGTTACACGTCGCGGCCAAAGTTCTTAGAAGAGGTCAGCCGCAACCCCCAAACGGTCACGGAGTTCGTCAAACAATATGCGAGCGGCGATCTGGAATTCGAGCCGGGGTCGAAGTTTCGCTACAACAATTCCGGCTACTTCCTGCTCGGCGCGATCATCGAGAAAATTCACGGCAAGCCTTACGAGCAGGTCATCAAGGAAAATATCTTCGACCCGCTCGGCATGAAAAACAGCGGTTACGACCGCCACAGCACGCTGCTCAGCAAACGCGCGTCCGGCTACCAGAAGACGCCCGCGGGCTACGTCAACGCGCCCTACCTGGACATGTCCATCCCCTACGCCGCCGGTTCGCTCTATTCGACCGTGGAAGATTTGTACCTCTGGGATCAGGCGCTCTATACGGACAAGATCATCTCGGCCAAAAACCGGGAAGTCATGTACAAGCCGTTCCTCGATAACTACGCCTACGGCTGGAACATCTCGAAAGTGAGCTTCGGGCAATCCAAAGAGACCGTCAACTCCATCTCACACACGGGCGGCATCCACGGCTTCAGCACGATCATCGTCCGTTACCCGGAGCAGAAAAATCTCATCGTCCTGCTCGACAACACCTCGCAGGGCGGGAGCCTCGACCAAATCCACCGCGACCTGACGAACATCCTCTACGGCCAGCCGTTCGAGATGCCGAAACAGTCAATCGCCGAAGTGTTGATGAAAACCGTCACGGAGCGCGGCGACGTGGCGGCGGCCATCAAGCAGTACCGCGAACTCAAGGCGACGCAGGGAGCGGTTTATAACTTCGGCGAGAACGAACTGAACACGCTCGGCTATCAACTGCTCGGCGCGAAGAAGATGAAAGAGGCGATTGAGATTTTCAAATTGAACGTCGAAGCCTACCCGCAAGCGGCCAACCCTTACGACAGTCTCGGCGAAGCGTATCTGCTGGCGGGCGAGCGCGAACTGGCGTTGCAGAATTACCGGAAGGCCGTGGAACTCAACCCGCAGAACACGAACGCCGCCGCCGTCGTCAAAAATCTCGAACGCCCGGCGACGAAAGTTGACCCCGCCACGCTGGACGCTTTCGCAGGACAGTACGACGTGACCGGAGTCGGCATGCTCGACATCACCAGGGAGGGCGAAAAACTGTTGGGCGCGCCGCCCGGACAGCGGAAGATCGAACTCATGCCGCAGGGCGACAATCTCTTCTTCGTCGTCGGCCCCAACATTCAGATCACCTTCGTCAAGGACGACAAAGGGCAGGTCACGCACGCGACGCTGCGCATGCCGGACGGGCGCGAAGTGCAGGGGAAGAAAGTTAAGTAAATAGAGCGAACGCGCGGGCATCCAAAGCAAAGCCCCGTCAGGGGCGAAAGAGTTCAAACTCGAATTTCTTTCGCTCCTGATGGGGCTTCTTATTTTCTTCTCGCGCGCTCGCACGGCGCACGCCGCAGGCTACATTCTATCGCCTCTTGGCGGGGCTGCTTATTTCACTTCCGGGTTCGCTTCCGGCGGTTGTTTCAAGGCCGCGGCGGCGATGTAGACGCGGCGCGTGCGCAATTGCAGGCCGCCCCGGCGCGGGAGCACGACGACGCGGCGCGTCTCGGTCTCCGGGCTTAAGGCGAGCGGGCGCGTCGGCGTGTAGGTGACGACGTACTGCGTGCCGATCTCGCGCGCCACTTCGCTGCCTTGCAGCGCGAGGTCTTCGGCGGAGAGCGGTATCCAGAGACGCCCGCCCGTGTCAGCCGCG
This sequence comes from Pyrinomonadaceae bacterium, assembly GCA_035628755.1. GTDB lineage: Bacteria > Acidobacteriota > Blastocatellia > Pyrinomonadales > Pyrinomonadaceae > JAIVJZ01. The sequence continues at coordinate 5,406 of DASPJG010000068.1, read as the reverse complement.
AGCGTCCTCATAGTTTCCTCGCCGCGCTGCATGGCGCGCTCGTAAGCCTTACGCATGCGCCGCATCGCCGGGTCGAAGGTGATGACCGCGCCGGTCGAAGGGCCGACCGCGCCGCCGCGATTCATCGTGGGGGGCATCGTCGGGTCAATGCCTGAGGTGGGGATGCCGGAAGCTTTGACGCTGCCGGGCGGCGCGCCCTGCGGGGCGGTCTTTTGTTTCTCTTTCGACTCCTTGAATCCGAAAGTCGAATAGCTGATGACGTGGACGGAAACCTGCGCGGCCATCAGGCGTTTGACCGCTTCGGCGTAGGCGGCGCGGCCACCGATCCCGGCGTTGCCTTCCAGCACGCGCGTCACCTGCGCGGGACTCGCGCCCGCGCCCGGCGTCTCCACGCCGTCCGTGATAAAGACGAGGTGACGATTACCGACGGGTTGATCCGCAAACAGCATGGCGGCCTGTTGCAAGGCTTCGGCGGGGCGCGCGCCGCTGCCGCCCCAGAGTTTCGTGCGCAGCGTGTGAGAGGCGGCGTCGCGGTCGGTCGTCCACGGCTGGATCAGTTGGATGCGGCGGTCGAACTGCATGATGGCGACCGAATCGCCCGCGCGCAAAAGTGAGACGAGACTGAGCGCGGCTTCGCGCGTCGTGCGCGTGCGCTGCGCCGGGTTCAACTCGCCGCCCGTGGCGAGCACGAGCACGACGCTCGCGGGAATCCGCCGGATGCTGCGCACCTGCTGCTTCACGTTGTCTTCAAGCACCACGATGTCGTCCAACTCAAGCGTCGGGTCGAAACGCCCGTACTCGTCGCGCGCAAAGACGGGCAGGCGCACTTCTTCCGTGTAGACGCGAATCTGCTCGTCGTCGGGCGTCGGCTTCGCAATGATGCGACCCGATTGCGCGTGCGAATTCACGGCCAGCGAAAGAAGAAAAAGGACGGAGAGCGGCCAGAAGTAGCTGCGGCCTGTGTGCATAAGTTGAACTCCAACTGCCGGAATCGCGCGAGCGCTTTCATTCGATGCCTGCCGGGAGGGGCGCGCGTTGCCCGCCGCCGTCAAATCAGGCGCGAAAGCCAGTGCATGATGTTGAGCGCGAGTTGGCGATTGTCAATGCCGGGCGGAGATGGCGCGCGGCGCGGGCGACGAAGCAGTGCGGCGCGCCGTGGGCGCGAGAGTTTCGACGGTGTTTCATGTCCGTCCTTTCCGGCTTTGCGCCTGCACGGCGGTGATGGCGACGGCGTCGGCGATGTCTTCGGCCTTGCAGCCGCGCGAGAGGTCGTTGCAGGGCTTGTCGAGTCCTTGCAGGATGGGGCCGATGGCGGTCGCGCCCGCGAGCCGCTCGGTCAGCTTGTACGCGATGTTGCCCGCTTGCAGGTCTGGGAAGATGAGGACGTTGGCGCGACCTGCAACCTGCGACCCCGGCGCTTTCGAGTTGCCGACGGCGGGGACGAGCGCGGCGTCGGCCTGCAACTCGCCGTCAATTTCGAGTTCGGGCAGGCGCGCGCGCACGGTGCGCGTCGCCTCCACCACCTTGTCAACCAACTTGTGCTTCGCGCTCCCCTTCGTTGAGAACGAGAGCATGGCGACGCGCGGTTCGACTTCGAGCAGCGCGCGGCACGAATCGGCGGAGGCGATGGCGATCTCCGCCAGTTCCGCCGCCGATGGATCGATGACGACGCCGCAGTCGGCGTAGATCATCGCGCCCTGCGCGCCGAAGCGCGCGTCCGGGTGCGCCATCACGAAGAAACTTGAGACGAGTTTGAACCCGGCGCGCACGCCGACGCAGTGGAGCGCGGCGCGGACGGTGTGCGCCGTCGTGTTGGTTGCGCCCGCGACCGAGCCGTCGGCTGCGCCCATCCGCACCATGAGGTTGCCGTAATAGAGCGGGTCTTGCACGCTGATGCGCGCCTCGTCGGGCATCAAGCCTTTGGCCTTGCGTAGTTCGTGGTAGAGCGCGGCCATCTTATTGAAGTCGGCGGCGCGCGTGTGGTCGATCAACTGCACCATGCCGCCGAGATCAACCCCGGCCTCGCGCTGGGCGGCGCGCACGCGCTCTTCGTTGCCGAGCACGGTGATGTGCGCGAGGCGTTCGCGCGCGCAGATGGCGGCGGCGACGATGGTGCGCGGGTCTTCGCCCTCCGGCAAAACGATGCGTTGCGGGTCGGCGGCGGCGCGTTCACGGATGCGTTGGAGAATGGACATAGAGAGTTATCGGTAGTCGGTTGTCCGTGGTCAGTTGTCAGTAGTTGTTGAGCGGCTGACAGTATAGTGCATCTTCGTTCGGCTGATAACCGCCTACAGGCGGCTTCGACCGACGACGGACAACCGACAACTCTTTATTGACGACAATGTTACTTCTCGGAAACAACTCCCTCTTGTGAGGAAGTTGCGGGTCGGCTAGACTCCGCTCACCCCTGAGAAATGTGCAGAGACGCTTGTCGCTCCCCGGCGATAAGTGAAGCGAGCCTCGCTTAGTCCTTCGACCATCAAACGCGTAGGGAGAAACAGATGGAAAGCAAGTTCAAAATTCTGGGACACGGGGCGCACCCGATCCTCATCGTCTTCCCGCTCGGCCTGCTGGCGACCGCCGCCATCTTCGACATCATCTATCTCTTGACGAACAATCAACAGATCGCAAACGCCGCCTACTGGATGATCGCGGCGGGCGTCGTGGGCGGCATCGTCGCGGCCATTCCGGGTTTTGTTGATTGGTGGGCGATCCCCGCCGGTACGCGCGCCAAGCGCGTCGGGCTGGTGCACGGCCTCGGCAACGACGTGGTGCTCATCCTCTTCGGCCTCAGTTGGTGGCTCAGGCGCGACGCCGTCAACCATGCGCCGGAGACCGTGCCCTTCATCCTCTCGATGCTCGGCGCGGGGCTGGCTCTGTTCACGGGCTGGCTCGGCGGCGAACTCGTCGAACGGCTCGGCATGGCCGTCCACGACGGCGCGCACCTCGACGCGCCCAACACGCTCTCAGGCCGACCGGCGCACGAACGCGATTCGGCGCGCTGAAACCAAAACAAGAGAATGACAGGCTACGGCGGGCGAGAAGAAGTATGTTGAAACCACTTAGCGAGCAGGTCGTCGTCCTGACGGGCGCGTCGAGCGGCATCGGGCGGGCGGCGGCGATTGAGTTCGGGCGGCGCGGCGCATCGGTCGTGCTGGCCGCGAGAAACGCCGAAGCGTTGGAGACGGCGGCGCGGGCGGTGGAAGCGGCGGGCGGTCGCGCGCTCGTCGTCGTGACGGACGTGGCCGACGCGGCGCAAGTCTTCCAACTCGCCCAGACAGCCGCCGATCATTTCGGGCGCATTGACACATGGGTCAACAACGCGGCGGTGAGCGAGTACGGCACGTTGGAAGAGATCAGCCTCGAAGAGATCGAGCGCATCGTCGCGGTGAATCTGTTGGGGACGATCTACGGCATCCGCGCCGCGCTGCCGCACCTGCGTCGCGCCGGAGGCGGCGCAATCGTCAACGTCGGCTCAGTCCTCTCGGATCGCGCCGTGCCTTTACAGTCAACTTACTGCGCGACGAAACACGCCGTCAAAGGGTTCACCGAAGCCGTCAGGATAGAACTCGAACGCGAGCGCGCGGGCATCCATCTCACGCTCGTCAAGCCCGCCGTCATCAACACGCCCTACTACAACCACGCGCGCACGCGCATGACGGTCGAGCCGCGCGCGATGTTTCCCGTCTACGAACCCACCCTCGTCGCAGAGGCCATACTCCACGCCGCCGCGCATCCCGTGCGCGACATCGTGGTCGGCGACGGCGGGAAAGTCCTGACCGTGTTGCAGCGCATCAGCCCATCGCTCTTAGACCGTCTCATGCTTGCAAACGGCGCGGCCTTCAAACTACAGCAGCGAGACGAACCACCGCGCCCCGGCGACAACCTGTTCGCGCCGATGAACGAAGCGGGCGCGACGACGGGCGAGTACACGCACCGTTCGACCACCTTCAGCCCCTTCACGCGCCATCTCGAACCCTACCCGAACCGCAAGCGCGTGCTGCTGGCCGCCGCCGCGCTCGGCGCATTCGCGCTGCTGCGGCGCGGACGCCTCTCTCCGCGCGCGGGCGCGTCCGGCGGCGTTCGCCAGAAGACGCCGACGGGGAACGTCGCCAACCAAATCTCGCCGCCGCGTGTCTATAGGACGAGATAGCACGGGCGGTTAATCATGTCGTCGCATCTGCTTCAGGCGCAACCCGGCGGAGAGGGAAGCGCGCGAGCGAGGCGAGTTGGGACTGGCGAGCATCGCGGAAGAGACGGGCGGCATGTGGCTGTCGGCTTCCGCCGGAAAGATGCTTGCCCGCGTCGACGAAGTGGCGCGGGGCGCGCTACGTTTAGACGGGCGCGTGTTGATCCGCTCAACCCTCGAAGTCGAAGTTGACGGGGCGCGCGGGCATCGCCGGGAGCCGCTCCTTCGTCTGCCGCACCGACCGCTCAAACTCCTCTTTGCGCGTCAGGCGATACTCTTCGTCCGCCTCCTCCATCTCCTGCTTCAACTCCGGCGACGCATTCATGTCGGTCGAAGCGACTTCTTGCCCGACCGTTTCGAGCTTGAGATCGTCCACCCAGATTTGCCCCTTGCCCTCAAAGAGCGCGCCGAGCGCGATGTGCTGCGCGCTTTCAGGCACGTCGAGCACGATCTCGTACTTCTTCCAACTCGTCGTCCCCTTCGAGGGGCGGTCGTCCATGTTGTCGAAGGCGAGAATTTTTCCGTCCTCACCTTCCACGCGCATCCAGAGCGCGGTGCGCAGGGTGGCGAGTTCCGCCTTCACGTAGCCGGAGTAGCGGAGGCGACGGCCACGATAGTTGTCGGCCTTGATCTCCTGTTTTATTGAACCGAACCCGTCCTCGGAAGCGGAGTTTTTCGAGATGAGGGTCGCGCTCGTCTTGCCGCCGTGGCGCACCTTGTTGTCGGTGGTCAGGTAATAGTTGTCGCGGTGGCTCCCGGTGAGGCTCCAGCCTTTGGGAGCTTGCGCCGTTTGGCTGGCGGCGGTATGAGCCGTGGCCGCCATCTCTGCGTTCGTTTGGTTGGCGGTCGCGGCGGCGAGCGACAGGGCAGCAGCGGCGGCGACGATGATTAGCCTTCTCATAAGCCTCCTTTCATGTCGGACGCACACATCTTAAAACGCGCCCGCGAACGGAAGCTAGTTACGGCGACCGCTCGCGCAAGCCGCGCCTGTCTCGAATTGCCTCTTTAACTGCTGGCCGAATGATCGATTAAATCTTCGGCGGCGGCGGCGAGCCGCGCGACGATGGCGGGATCGGTGGATTTGAATGAACGGAAGCTGCGTTCGTCGAGCACGGGCGTGTCGAAGCCGTCTTCGTCAACGGCGACGAGCGCGGCGTTGTATTTGTTGGAATGGGCGATGACGAACCACTCGCACGAGAGTTTCGTGTCCGGCTTCA
>DASPJG010000067.1:0-2375 GCA_035628755.1 Pyrinomonadaceae bacterium | reverse complement strand
AGCCAGAAGGCGAAAGGCAGCCCGGTCGCGCCTGACAGCCAGCCGATAGACTTCAAAAAGTGAATGACGAAGGGCGGGCTGTTGAAGGGGTTGTTGAATGCGCCGCTGACGCGATACGCGCCCGTGCCGCCGAACTCTTCGATCTTGGCGAGGTGGTCTGCGAAGGCCGCCGCGTCGAGCGTGCCTTCCGTGTAGAGCGCGAGATACGACTTGAAGAGGAGGGCGAGCGTCGCCGCGACGACGACGGCGACGCGCCCTTTGAGAGAGATGCGTGCGGGCTGCGCGCTCATCCGTTCAGGCGGCAAGCTCGTCTTGGGAGGGGAACTTGTGCTGTTTGCGACCCGGCGGGCCGTCGTATTTTTTGGAAGTCTTGTAGAGTTCAAAGTGGCCGTCGGCGGCGTCCGGGGCGCAGCGCGTGCGCAGGGCTTGCATCTCTTCGCCGGACATTGGCGTGAACTCGCGCGCGATGCGCAAATTTTGCCGGAGCACTTTGAGCGAGTCGATGGCGGAGACGGTCGAGGCGACGGGGAGACTCATCGCGTAGCGCAGAGCCTCCGTAGCGGTGACGGCGCGTTTTCGAACCGAGTCGCCGCTGCCGCCCAGACTCTTCATGCCGAGCGGGGCGATGCCGCGCCGCATGAGTTCGGGCAACACCTGTTGCTCGAAGCTGCGGAAGGTGGCGTCGAAGGGGTTGAGCGGCAGTTGGCAGGTGTCGAAGGGATAGTCGTGCGCGAGCATCTTGAGATGAATCGCCGGGTCTTTGTGGCCGGTGAAACCGACGAAGCGAACTTTGCCCTCGCGCTGCGCCTGTTCGAGAGCTTCGATGACGCCGCCTCCGGCGAAGTGCAAGTCCGGGTCGTTGTCGTAGATGACTTCGTGAACCTGCCAGAGGTCGAGGTGGTCTGTGCGAAGTCGCTTCAGGGATTGTTCAAGTTGGCGCATGGCCGTCTTGCGGTCGCGCCCGTGCGTGCAGACTTTCGACATCAGGAAGACTTTGTGGCGCAGGCCGCCCTGCAAGGCTTCGCCCATCAACTCCTCGCTTAACCCGTCGTGATACTCCCACGCGTTGTCCATGAAATCTATCCCGCCGTCAATTGCCTCGCGGACGATCTGCAAAGCCTCCCGCTTCGACTTCGTTTCGCCGATGTGCGAGCCACCGAGCGCGAGCGCGGAAACTTCTATCCCGGTGCGACCGAGCATCCGCCGCGGCACCTCGCCGGAAGATTTACTCAGAGCCATGATGCCCCCCTCCCACGCGCCCCGGCGTGGCCGGAAGCGACAACTGATTCGATTTGATGAACGATGGAGCGGAGTATGCCACAGGGGCGGGGCGGCGGGAAAATGAAAGCGGGAGGCTTGACAGGTTCAAGCCTCCCGCTTTCGTGCCGGTTGTTCGCGCGCGGGCGTCTTAGAACGAATACTTGAGCGCGAACTGGATGCGGCGCATGGGCGTCGCCGTGGAGGTCGCCTGCCCGAAGCCGGGGGCTTCGAGGAAGCGGATGGGGATGCCATAGTTGGCGCGGTTGATGAAGTTGAAGGCGTCCACGCGGAAGAGGACGTCTTGCCCTTCGCGCACGCGGAAGCGTTTGACGAGCGCGAGGTTGAGATCGAGGATGCCGCCCGCGCGGAAGGTGTTGCGCCCGATTGCCCCGTTCTCGCCCACGGGCGCGAGCAGCGTGTTCGGATCGCTGGCCGTCAAGCGCAAAGGCTGGCGGCGGTCGCCCGTGCGCACAAGCCCCGCGGTCGTGTTGAGGCGGTCGGTCAGGTTGCCGTCGAGGTTCACGTCGTAGATCGAGTTGACGGTGAAGGGCTGCCCCGTCTGATAGCTGCCCGTCCCGGCCAGTTGCAGGTTACGGAAGAGCAGGCGGGCGAGGCGGCCTTGCACTTCGGGGAGGTCGTAGACGAAGTTGTAAGAGAAGCGATGGCGTATGTCGAAGTTGGCGGGGGCGCGCTCGGCGCGTAGGTTGCGCGAATCCTGCGGGAGCGCGGACGCGCCCGCGAGGTCGAACACGTCCGACACCTCGTCGAGCACTTTGCCGAAGGTGTAGGCCGCCTGATATTGCAGAGTGCGACGCAGACGACCGCGCAGTTGGAGTTGCATGGAGTCGTAGCGCGAACTGGCCGTCGTCTCGAAACGTGAGATGAACCCGGCGTTCGGGTTGGGGCGACCGCCTTCGGGCGCGAGCGCGAGGCCGAAGACGAGCGGCTGCACGCCGTCTTCCGGGTCGTCTTCCTGCGAGACCCTGAAATCGAGGGGGATGAGAATGCTGTTGAGTCCGAGGTTGGGAGTGCTGAAGCGCAGCAGGTTTCGGCCAAGCGTGCCGACGTAGGCCAGAGAGAGCACCATGTCGCGCGACAATTGCTGCTCGACGCTG
>DASPJG010000066.1:0-2489 GCA_035628755.1 Pyrinomonadaceae bacterium | reverse complement strand
CAACACGTAAATTTATCTGTAGCGCGCCGCGTGAGCTATCAAAAGTTCACGCGGCGCGCTTCTTTATTGCCGGGAGTTTATCCGGCGACATGTCATCGCCGAGAAGTTGAGGAGTGTGGAGTTTCGGCGCGATCAGCGCTTGTCCGAGTTGCGGTGAACAGTCTGCGGCCATCAGTGAGAGTGATATACTGCGCCCCGCAATTTTACCGTTGGCTGTGCGACTTCGGAGGAGTGCATGTCCTTTGACTCGATAATTTCTTTAATCAGCGCGTTCTCCGCTGTGGTGCAAGCGGTTTTCATCGTCGTGTCGATTATTTATATCAACCGGCAGTTCGGGATTACGCGCGCGTGTTCATACATCGAGCGATTTAATTCTCACGAGAATATTTGCCGGAGAAGCATGGTTGATCGCTGGTTGAAATCCTCCGACGATCCCGCGACGCTGATCAAAACATTTGAAGAGGACGCGGCTTTGCAGGCCGACGTGCTGGGATTTATAAACCTGTTTCAGGAACTTGGCGTCGCCTATTTGCGTCACAGCGTTCATAAGCAAACCGTTACGGAGACTTTTGATTTTCTTGTGCCGCACTACTGGAATCAAGTCAAATTCCTGATCGAACATCTTCGCGTCAAGCGACAAGCGCCGACCATGTACCACAAGTTCGAATTTATGGCGGAACAGTTGGCGCGATCCGTTTAAGGTCGCCGGGCGAGTTTCATTCACTGAATCGAATAGGACACGCCGCACCACGACCCGTGCGATCAACCGACCTGGCAAAGACACCTCTTCATCGCACCTCGAACTTTTCTTCTCGAACTCTCCACCCTCTGCGCGGGTTTCGAGCGGGCGACAACCCCTCTCAAACGCTTTCCTCTTTTCCGCAGATTACAAAAGCCCCGAAATGTTTATAATGGTCTCGTTCAATAAATTCCCTTAGCCAAAATATGTCTGTCACTCGAAAGGAAGACTAATCATGCTTAGACCGTTAACCGCCCGTTCCGTTATTTTACCGTTCGCCCTGCTGCTGTGCGCGCTTCTCGTCAATGCCTGTAGTTCCGGCGGGGAAAAGACGCAAACCAACACGGCCAGTTCCAACGCGCCCGCCGCCGCGACTCCCAATCAAACTAGCAGCAATACAAACGCGCCTGCGACCGCTACTGCCGGTCAAACTCCGGCGAAGGCGAAGCTGAATTTAAACACGGCCTCGGACAGCGAGTTCCTCGCGCAGATTCCGGGCTTGGGCAACCGCATGGTGCATGAGTTCGAGGAGTATCGTCCTTACAAGAGCGTGCAGCAATTCCGTCGCGAGATGGGCAAGTACGTCAAGCCGGAGCAGATCGCGGAGTATGAGAAATACGTCTATGTACCGATTGCGGAGAACGAGTCGGACGCGGCGACGCTGCAACAAATTCCCGGCCTCGATGCGAGCGAAGCCGAAGCCTTGATCGCCGGTCGCCCCTACGCCTCGCGCGACGCGTTTCTCGCCAAGCTCTCCGAGAAAGTTTCGGCGGAAGAATTGGCCGTGGCGAAAACCTATCTGGGCGGCCAATGACACCCGCCGACATACTCTCGCGCCTGCGGCGATTCCTCTTGGTCTTCTCCGTCATGCTGATGGGCGGGGCGTTGCTGGAGTTGTGGCTGATCGAGCACACGGCAGACCCTTTGCAGTTCGTCCCGTTCGTGTTGTGCGCGCTCGCCGCGCTCGCCGCGCTTGTCGCGCTGGTGCGCCCGCGCCGCGCGACGCTCTTGGCCTTGCGCGCGTGCGCGGCACTCCTCGTGTTGGGCAGCTTGCTGGGGATATATTTACACGTCGAGGGCAATTACGCGTTGCAACGTGAGATCAGCCCCAACGCACCGGCGGGCGCGACGCTGTTCGCCACGCTCGGCGGCGCAAATCCGCTGCTCGCGCCGGGCATACTGGCCGTGGCCGCCGTGCTGGCTCTGGCCGCGACTTACCATCACCCGGCTCTGGTAAAAGAAAATAAAGCGGCTGCGCCTTGAGTCGCCCGCCGCAAAAACTCGGAGGGTGCAGAGGCGACGCGGAGAGTCGAATGCTGTCTCGTAAGTGTAGCCTTCATGCTTTCAGTGCCGACGTGCTGCGTGCTTTCCCGTCACACTCAGACACGACCGGCTATAGACAGTAAGGCGAACCGGCACGAAAGGTAGATTCATCTACCTTTCGTGCCGGTTCGCCTCTTAGTTTCCGGCAACGCGCCGTCCGGGTCGTTAGTCCATATCGAGCGGGTTGCGATAGGGGATGTCTTTATCCTTCTCGGCGCGCTTCATGGCCTCGCGAAACTTCTCTTCGAGGATGCGCTCGCGGTCTTTGAGCGAGCCTAGTTCCTGCGCGAAGATTTGGTCGCGCGTCTGCTTCTGCCGCTCCAAACCTTTCGCCATCTCCTCGAACGAGGCGATGGGCTTGGTCTTCTCTTCGTGCGAGATCAGCGCGCCGGTCTGCGCGTCTATGATGAGGGTGGATTCGCAGCAG
>DASPJG010000065.1:0-2819 GCA_035628755.1 Pyrinomonadaceae bacterium | reverse complement strand
AGAGCGAGACCTCCGTGCCCGTGCCGATCAGGATCACGTCGGGCTGGCCACCTTCGCCCGCGTTGTCGGCGAGGATGTACGCGCCCTGCTTCACGCCTTCCGCGCTCGCGTAACGGGTACGGTCGAGCGTCGGCATCGGCTGGCGGCTCAAGACCAGCACGGCGGGTTCGTGCCGGAGTTGCATGATCACGCGCCACGCTTCCGAAACCTCGTTGGCATCGCCGGGGCGCAGCACGATCAGGCCGGGGATGGCGCGCATGCTGGCGAGTTGTTCGATGGGCTGGTGCGTGGGGCCGTCTTCGCCGACGCCGATGGAGTCGTGCGTGAAGATGTGGATCGTCGGGATTTCCATGATCGCCGAGAGGCGAATCGCGGGGCGCGAATAGTCGGAGAAGATCATGAAGCCCGCGCCGTAGGGGCGAATCTTCGAGAGCGAGAGACCGTTCAGGATGGCCGACATTTCGTGCTCGCGGATGCCGAAATGGAAGTTGCGCCCGGCGTAGTCTTCCGCCGTGAAATCGCCCGCGCCTTCAAAGGTGAGGCGCGTCTTTGTGGAGGGCGCGAGGTCTGCCGCGCCGCCGATGAGCCAGGGCACGTTTTTCGCGACGGCGTTCAGGACTTTGCCCGAAGCGTCACGCCCGGCCAAGCCTTTCGCATCCGCCGGGAAGACGGGGAGGTCTTTGTCCCAGCCCTCGGGCAGTTCGCGCTTCTGCATCCTGACGAGTTGGTCGGCCAACTCCGGGTACTCCTTGCGATACGCTTCGACTCTGGCGAACCACTCGTCGCGCGCCTGTTTGCCGCGCGCCCCGATGCCTTGCCGGAAATGCTCGCGCACCTCGTCGGGCACTAAAAACTTCTCGTCTTCCGGCCAGCCGTAGTTGCGCTTCGTCAACCTGATCTCTTCTTCGCCGAGCGGTTCGCCGTGCGCGGCGTGCGTGTCCTGCTTGTTGGGCGCGCCCCATGCGATGTGGCTGTCGACGATGATGAGCGTCGGGCGGTCGGTCTCTTTGCGCGCGACGGCGAAGGCGCGTTTCAGGGTTTCGAGGTCGTTGGCGTCGCCGACGCGCGTGACGTTCCAGCCGTAGCCGATGAAGCGCGTCGCCACGTCCTCGGAAAACGCCCAGGAGGTGTGTCCCTCAATCGTGATCTTGTTGTTGTCGTAAATCCAGCAGAGGTTGTCGAGTTTGAGGTGGGCGGCCAGCGACGCGGCCTCGTGCGAGATGCCTTCCATCATGCAGCCGTCGCCGCACAGCGCGTAGACGTTGTAGTCGAACATCTCGAAGCCGGGGCGGTTGAAGTAGGCCGCCTGCCACTTCGAGGCGATGGCCATGCCGACGCTTGTTGCGATCCCCTGACCGAGCGGCCCCGTGGTCGTCTCGATGCCCGAAGTCCAGCGGTATTCCGGGTGGCCGGGACAACGGCTGTCGAGCTGGCGAAAGTTCTTGATGTCTTCGAGTTCGACCGAAGGCTTGCCCGTCGTTTCATACTTCGCGTTGACGGCCTTGACGCCCGTCAGGTGCAGCATCGAGTAGAGCAACATCGAGGCATGACCCATCGAGAGCACGAAGCGGTCGCGGTTCGGCCAGATAGGGTCTTCCGGGTCGAAGCGCATGATGTCGTTCCAGAGCAGGTAGGCGACGGGAGCCATCGCCATCGGCGTGCCGGGGTGGCCGGAGTTGGCCGCCTGTACGGCGTCCATCGAGAGCGTGCGAATGGTGTTGACGCAGAGATTATCGAGTTGTGCGGGCTGTTGGCCGACGGCCTGTGCTTCCATTAGTTGCTGGCTCCTTGCAGATTTGTTCAACCGTCTGTCCTTGCGAGGGACGAGGCGCAAACGCACAAAGCTTTAGCAGTTGTAAGCGGAAAAGAACGTTTACTCGTGCGTAATCATAAACCGAACTGAGCGTGTGTTCGAAGATTGTTATCAGAGATCGAAACTGGAAACCGCGGGGTCAGTGCGGGCAGAAAGCCCGACCCTAAATCAGGATGAAAAAGCAGGACGCGAAAAAGACTTTGGTGTCGTCCGTTGAAGCGGCGGGATACTAACACGTTCTCGTATAAACGTCTACGCACTTCTGCAATTTTCCACGGTTCACGCCCGGCTTTGCGCCCGTTCTTACCTCTGTTTTTCCAACAATTCGCCGCGCTCGTAGGCGAGGATGAGACGTTCGAGCGCGGCGACGCGGCGGCGGATAATTTCGCCCTCCTCCGTGTCGGCGACGATCCGCTGGCGTTCGTGCGTGCGGATGGTGGAAACCTTCGGCACGATGTCCGCCCCGGCGGTGATCGCGTCGGAGATCGATTCAAAGTGATGATGCTCGGCCAGCGCGATGCGCTCGGGCGCGATGATGAGCGTGTAGCCGCGGTCGCCGTAGGCTTCCGAGAACGCGCCGTCAATCGTGACGGCGTTCCCGCCCCGCTTCAACGGCGTTTCGCCCTTCTCCACTTTGACCGGCACGTGGCCGTTGACGATCAGCGCGTCCTCGTTGATGCCGAAATCCGCCGCCACGCGACGGCAGAAGTCCGGTTCGTGGATCAACTTGAAATAGGGGTTCTTGTGCTCCTTGCGCGCCTCTTTATCTTCGACGAAATAGTTCTCGAAAGTCGCCATCCGGTCTTTGCCGAAGAGGGGCGAGCGCGCGCCCGTCCAGAGATACCAGAGCCAGTCCGATTTGTCGCCCGCCGTCTCCGCGCCCGCGTTCATCGCGCGTCGCACCACTGTGTCGAGCGCGTCGAACAACTCGCGCCCCGCACACTCGCGCCCGTCCACGTCGAACCTGAGAAACTCGCCGCGCTCGTCCACCGGCACGCAGCCGTGG
>DASPJG010000064.1:0-7055 GCA_035628755.1 Pyrinomonadaceae bacterium | reverse complement strand
CCTCAATGTCGAACTCGAAACGCGCCGCGAGTTGCGCCGCCCGCAGCACGCGCAGGGAATCTTCTGCGAACGTCTCGCGCGAGACGGCGCGCAGGATGTGGCGTTCGAGATCGGCGCGCCCGTCGTAGGGGTCGAGCACCTCGCCCGTGAGCGGGTCTTCGAGGATGGCGTTGATCGTGAAGTCGCGGCGACGCGCCGCCTCCGCGACCGTCATGTGCGGGTCGCCTTCGATGACGAAACCACGATGCCCGCGCCCCTCTTTGCGCTCGCGGCGCGGGAGCGACACGTCCAGATCGTGGCCGAGCTTGTAGACCGTGAACGCCTCGCCGACCGCATCCACGCGCCCGAACCGTCCCAGCAGCGCGCGCAGAGGCGCGGGCGCGACGCCGTAGACTTCCACGTCCCAATCCTTCGGCTCGCGCCCCGCAAGCGCGTCGCGCACGCAACCGCCGACGAGCAGAGCGCGCCCTCCCGCCTCACGGACGGCGAACGCCAGCGCGCGAATTTTACCGGGGACTTTATTCATCGGGCGAAAGGGCGGACGCGACTTCAAAGCGGTTTATGACTTCCTTTGCGCCTTCGCGCCTTTGCGTGAGAATTATTTCTCGCAAAGGCGCGAAGGCGCAAAGGGAAGCGCGAATCCGGCAGATCAGCTTTCGGGCTGCGGGTTGGCGGGCGCAGGTGGGTCGTCGGTATCGTCGTCCTCGTCGAAGTCGTCTTCGTCAAACTCATCCGCGCCCAACTCTTCTTCGTCGTCGAAGTCGTCGTCTTCGTCCTCGTCGCCGACGATGACTTGCAGCCCGCGCGTGGAGGGCAGGCAGCTAATCACCTGCGCGCGTTCGATGCGCGAGAGGTCGCCGCCCGCCGCGTGCCAGAGTTTGACCCAGAAGGTGCGCGTCCGGGTGTGGATGGCGAACGTCGAGCCGTCGAGCATGACGGGGACGAGTTCGGCGACAGTGCCCTCACGCAGGGTTTCGAGCAGTTCGGGGATGAATGGCCGCACGTTCTCGAACTGCACGACGAGCGCGCTCTCTTCAATCTCCGCGGGCGGCAATTCCACCGGCCCGTCCGCTTCCAGCAGCAACCGCACGTCCGTGCGCTTCGTGTTCAGTTTCCTGATAGCCATAGTTCGTTGATCGTTAATCGTGAATAGAAAAAACCGGGTTTCTTCTGTTCACGTCCGCTATTTACCGAGCAGGCGCGTCTGCAAATGCTGTTGCAGATCGGCGACTTTGATGCGTTCCTGCTCCCAAGTGTCGCGGTCGCGCACGGTGACGGCCTCGTCTTCGAGCGACTGGTGATCCACGGTGACGCAGAAGGGTGTGCCGATCTCGTCCTGCCGCGCGTAAAGTTTGCCGATGCCGCCCGTGTCGTCGTAGACGGCGCGCACGACGGGCTGAAGGCTGCGCTTGATGGCGCGCGCCATGCCCACAATCTCCGGCTTGTTCTTGGCGAGCGGCAAGACCGCCACCTTGATCGGCGCAAGCTCTGGATGAAGTTTGAGGATCACGCGCGTCTCGCCTTTGTCGTTGGTGCGCTCGGAATAGGCGTCCATCAGGAAGGCGAGGACGGAGCGGTTGACGCCCGCCGCCGGTTCGATCACGTAAGGGTAATAACGCTCCTTGCGCGCTTCGTCGAAGTAGGAAAGGTCTTCGGTCGAGTCGGGGTTGAGGCGTTTGCCTTCCGCGTCGACCGGGTTCTTCGAATGAGCTTTGAGATCGAAGTCGGTGCGATTGGCGATGCCCATGAGTTCGTCCCAGTGCTTCTCTTCCTCGGCGCGTTCGGGGAAGAAACGATAGTGGATGTCCACGGTGCGCTTGGCGTAGTGGGCGAGTTCTTCTCTGGGCTGCTCGTAGAGGCGCAAATTGTCGCGGCTGAGGCCGAGCGACGTGTACCAGTTGAAGCAGTGGTCGATCCACTCTTGGTGCGCCTGTTCGTCTTCGCCGGGGCGCACGAAGTATTCCATCTCCATCTGCTCGAACTCGCGCGTGCGAAAGATGAAATTGCCGGGCGTCACTTCGTTACGGAACGACTTCCCGATCTGCGCGATGCCGAACGGCACTTTGCGCCGCATCGTCTGCTGCACGAGATGAAAATTGATGAAGATGCCCTGCGCCGTCTCCGGGCGGAGGTAGGCGAGCGCAGCGGGGTCGTCTTCCGTCGAGGCCGCGCCGAGTTGCGTGCGGAACATGAGGTTGAAGGGGCGCGGCTCGGTCAGGTTGGTCGAGCCGCAGTTCGGGCATTTCACGCCCTTGTCGCGAATCAACGCACCGATGTCGCCATCTTCCGCTCCCGGCGGGATGTCGAGTTTGTCGGCGCGCAGGCGCGCGTTGCACTCGCGGCAATCAACGAGCGGGTCGCTGAAAGTCTCTTCGTGTCCCGAATATTTCCAGACCGAGCGGTTGAGGATGATCGATGAATCGAGACCCTCCATGTCGTCGCGCTCGTAAACCATCCAACGCCACCACGCGCGCTTGACGTTGTTGCAGAGTTCGACGCCGAGCGGGCCGTAGTCCCACGCGCTGCCAAGCCCGCCGTAAATCTCCGACGAGGGGAACACGAAACCGCGCCGCTTCGCCAGACTGACTATCGTTTCGATATTCGGTGCAGACAATGATTGACCTCCGTAAATCGTGAACCGTCAAAAGCCGCGGAGCGTAAAGCGCGAACCGTGAATAGACGAAGACGGTTTTCTCTATTCACGACTTACGAGTCAACGTTCCCCTCGATTCACGATTTACGACGCATGTTAGCAGCCGCGCGCCGCAAATGAAAAGAAGAGAGAAACGCGCTCGCCGCTTTCGGCGGCGCGTCCCTCTCTTCCAGCGAAAGAGCCTGTCTGAAAACTTCGCGGACGCTACTTGCTGGCCGGCGCGCTCGGCGTGCCGACGTTCACATCAACATTCGTCTTGCCGCCGCCGAACAGCCGCCCGCCGAACAGCACGAGCGCAAGCACGATCACGATTATGAAAATCACCAAAACGGCCACCACCCCGGTGCTGCCGCTGCCGCCATCACCATCACCCATAAAACGATCCTCCTTCAGAGTTCTCTCTCTGGTTTACCAAAGGCGTTGAAATTCGCTTCTATCTGACGGGGGAAACTCGCATGGCTCTAGTTACCACACAACATCTTTAAGTCACAAGGCCGTGAAAGGTGAATCGTGAATAGAAAGAGCGGGTCTTTTCTATTCACGATTCACCTTTCACGGCCTTGTGACTTTACCTCGGTCGGGGCTGAGGCGGCGTTGCGCCCTGCGGGACGAGCCACAGTTCGAACGAATCAACCTCGCGCGTACCGCCGTTGACGATCACGATACGGCTCGCGTCAATGTTGCGCGTGTTGACGAGATACTGGCGGCTGCGTTCGCCGAGCCGGTCGGCGCGATTCGCGCGGCTGCGCCGTCCGCTGTAGACGATGATGTAGCCCTGCGCGCCGGGTTCGCTCTGCAAAGCCACGGCGAAGTTGTCGAGATTGGCCTTGTCTTCGTTGAAGGAGACAGCCGGGAACTCCGCGAAACTCCTCGGCAGCACGGGCGGCAGCGCGACGGGCGTGACGCCCGTGGCGGCCTGCGCGCGCTGGCGGCACATCTGGTCGCCCGAGCCGTCGTCCACGACGAGGATGGCGGTGACGCGCTGGCTGCCGATGCCGGTCGTGTCCACGGTAATGGTCGGCGTGCCCGCGCCGCTGACGATGCGCGCGCTCGGCGGGCTGATCGTCCAAGTGTAATTGAGGCCGGACTGTCCGGCGTAGTTCACGTCGGAACTGAAAGTGATGATGTCGCCCTCGCGCACGCTCGCCGGGGCGGAGATATTGACCGGGTACGGGCAGGGCGATTTGACGATGGTCGGGCGTTCGATGCTAATGGTCTTAGGCCGCCAATTGAGCGTGATGCACTGCTTCTGGTTCGAAGCGATGTCGAAATCGCGCACCCAGCGCGTGTTGTTCGGGAATTGGATTTCGACCGTGTGGCGACCGGGTTCGAGTTCGTACAACTGGACGGTCGGGCTGGTCGTGCCGACGGCGCGCCCGTCAATAAGGAGCGGGTAACCGGCTGGCGTGGTCGAAACCTCGATGCGCCCGTTTTGCGTCGCGCGCCCGTTCTGCGCGTAGACGCTCGCGCCCGACAGGCTGGCCGAGACGAACAAGAGGGCGCAGGCCAGTAGGGACAGTTTGAAGCAGGCGGAGATGGTGGCGGCGTTGATCATCGCTATGTGTCTGGACATGATCTTTTAGGCCTCCCTCACACCCAGAGCTTCGTCGCGCTTGTCTGCGGAGCGCGCGGCGCGTCGGCGGCGTGCGCCCGCGCCGAGGGCGGCGAGTCCGCTGCCGAGCAGCAGGAGCGTAGCCGGTTCGGGCACTTGCGGCGGCGTGATGGGCGTCGGCGTCGGGAAAACGTCTATTGGCGGAGTTTCATCGTCGCCGCCGAGGAACAGGAGCGGGATGCCCGCCAGAGCCAGGAACGGAAGTTTCGGGAAGCCGCCGCCCGGCGGGGGCGCGATTTCGCCGCAATCGCAGATCGTCCCCTGGATGTCGCCGAGTTCGATGGTCTCGACCTGAACGGAGCCGGGTTGTTGCACGGCGACGGTCGTGCCGGTGATGTTGGTGTCCGCGCCGCTCGCAGGAGTTGCGCCTGCGGGCGTCTGGGCGGTTCTGCGATCCTGTGAATTATTACTGGCGGAAGAGATTTGCCTGTCCTGCGAGTTCGTCCCGCCAACTTGCTGCGTGACGGAGCGGAGCCGGAGGTCTATGGTTTGGCGACCACTCTGGCCGTTGACTGTCGCTAGCGCAATCACATCGCCGAAACTGATCGTGCCAGCTTGCGCCGGCACGGCGGCTATGAGCAAGACGCTGAGCATCAGAGCGACTTGGCGTATGGCTTGATGCTTCATCGTGTGTGGTCGTCCTCCTTGGGCAATCCGTAACTATTGCAAATAATGACTTTTTTAGATGCGACTCCCTGCGGAAACCTTTGTGAAAATCCGCTGTGGGGTCGTTGTTCACTAACAGGAAAGTCACAATAACCCATCTCTTCCAATTTTGCGAGACAATAAAATCCGGCCTAAATGTATGTATTAGAACAAAAAAGGGGCTTGCATGGTTGGTGCAAGCCCCGGAGTTCCACACCGGACGGAGACGAGGGGGCTGACGCTATTCGTCGTCGCCCTGAGGTTCGCTCCCGTTGCCGCCGGACTTCTGCTGTTCGTCGCGCAGGATGGACTTGCGCGAGAGCTTGATTTTGTTGCCCTCTTTTCCGATGCACTTGACCATGATCTGCTGCCCCTCTTTGAGTTCGTCGCGCACGTCGCGGACGCGGTGGTTGGCGATCTCGGAGATGTGCAGCAGCCCGTCCGTGCCGGGGAAGATTTCGACGAACGCACCGAAATCGACGATGCGTGAGACCGTGCCGACGTAGGTTGCGCCGATCTCGGCCTCAGCCGTCAAACCGCGGATGCGATCCACAGCGGCCTGCGCCGCTTCCTGATCGGCGGTCGCAATCGAGACCGTGCCGTCGTCTTCCACGTCAATCTTCGCGCCCGTCTCCTCGACGATGGAGCGGATCATCTTGCCGCCCGGCCCAATGACATCGCGAATCTTATCCGGGTTGATCTTGATCTGGATGATTCGTGGTGCGTAGGGCGACATTTCCTCGCGCGGCTCGCTGAGGGCATTCTCCATCGCGGCGAGAATGTGCAGGCGGCCTTTGCGCGCCTGTTCCAGAGCTTCCTGCAAGATCATGGCGTTGATGCCGCCGATCTTGATGTCCATCTGGAGGGCGGTGATGCCGTCTCTCGTGCCCGCGACTTTGAAGTCCATGTCGCCGTAGTGGTCTTCCGCGCCCGCGATGTCCGACAGGATCGCGTACTTGTTGCCTTCCATCACGAGCCCCATCGCGACGCCCGCCACCGGCGACTTGATCGGCACGCCCGCGTCCATCATCGAGAGGCTGCCGCCGCACACGGTCGCCATCGAGCTGGAACCGTTCGACTCGGTGATGTCCGAGACGATGCGCAGCGAATACGGGAACTCGCTTTCGGGCGGCAGGACGGGTTCGAGCGCGCGACGCGCGAGCGCGCCGTGGCCGATCTCGCGGCGGCTGGTCGAACCGAAACGCCCGACCTCGCCGACCGAGAAGGACGGGAAGTTGTAGTGCAGCAGGAAGCGGCGTTTGATCTCGCCCGTTTCCAGATCGTCCATGAACTGCTCGTCCTCTTTCGTTCCGAGCGTGGTGGTGACGATGGCCTGCGTCTCGCCGCGCGTAAAGAGCGCGGAACCGTGGACGCGCGGCAGCCAGTTGACTTCGCACGTGATCGGGCGAATTTCGGAGAAGCGGCGACCGTCGGGGCGACGGCGTTTGTCGAGGATGTCATCGCGGAAGATTTTCTCTTTCAGTTGGTCGAAAATCTTCTTCGCCATCACGCGCTGTTCGGGCGCGTCCGCCGGGTAGGACTCGACGACCTCTTTCTTGAGCGCGTCAACCGTGGCGTAGCTCGTCAGTTTGTCCTGCGTGGAAGTGTCGAGCGCGGCGCGCAGTTTGTCCGTGTAGTTGCGCTCGATCTCGCCGTGCATCTCTTCGTTGACGACGGGCGGCGTAACTTCGCGCTTCTGGATTTCGAGCGCCTTGTAGAGTTCCTTCTGCCAGCGACAGAGACGGTTGATCTCTTTGTGCGCGAGCATCAGGGCTTCGACCATGATCGCTTCCGAGACTTCCTTCGCGCCCGACTCGACCATCACGATGGCCTCTTCCGTGCCCGCCACGATCAGATTCAAACTCGACTCGCGCACTTCGTCGTAAGTCGGGTTGATGATGTAGCGTCCTTCGATCAGGCCGACGCGCACGCCCGCGATGGGCTGCGGAAACGGGATGTCCGACAGGTAGAGCGCGCAGGACGCGCCCGTGATGGCGATCACGTCCGGGTCGTTCTCGGCATCGGCGGAGATGACGGAGGCGATGACTTGCGTTTCGTTGCGGTAGCCTTCGGTGAAGAGGGGGCGGCAGGGGCGATCAATGAGGCGGCTGGTCAGGACTTCTTTTTCGCCGGGGCGGCCTTCGC
>DASPJG010000063.1:0-2526 GCA_035628755.1 Pyrinomonadaceae bacterium | reverse complement strand
GCGCGTCGCCCGTCTCGACCGAGATGACCACCATGCGCGTGCGCCCCTGCGCGTCGCCCACTTTTGTGCGCCCCGGGATGTCTTCCGTGTAGGCCGACTCCGTGACGTAGTTCGGCACAATCGTCTGCTTGGCCGCCGGGGCTGGCTCCGTGATGACGGCGACAACGTATGCGCCGTCCGGCGAGAGCGTGAGGTTCGAGACGTTCTGCCCCGACGGCACGTTGAAAGGTTTGCGCCGTTCGCGCGCCTTGCGTTTTGCCTCCTGCTCCTCGCGCCGCGCCGCCCGCTCGCGCACGGCATCGAGCAACCCGCGCTCCTCCTTCTTCAAAACTTCCTGGCTCTCCGTCCCGCGCCCCTGCTGCCCGCCGCCGCCGCCGATGCGGATGTCGGTCAACTGTTCGAGCAGGCCGCCGTCGAGCGAGAGCACGTAGAGATTGTTTTGCCGCGTGAAATAGACGCGCCGCCCGTCGCGCGTGAAGCGCGGGTTCGTCTCCGCCTCGACGGTGCGCGTCAAAGCCCTGCGCGCCGAACGCGCGTGCTCGTAGAGATAAACGTCGCCCTCGTCCGTGAAGACCGTCCATCGCTTGTCCTTCGACAAATCTCCCGCTGCGGGCGGCGCGTTCTTCGCCTCTTCCTCCGAGAGCTTGCGCAAGCCCGTGCCGTCGCGGTTGACGACGTATGTGTCCATCTCCTTCAGGCGCGGCTCGGTCGCCTGCTTCCAGCGAAAATAGACGCGTGCGCCGTCCTGCGACCAGCGCACGCTCGCAGGCTCATAACCCACGAGCGCAGTTCCGCGCATGATGCTGTCAACCGTCAACTCGAATTTCTTCGACGCAGTTGGCGGAGTTTGTTGCGCGACGATTGTTGATTGGAGAAGAAGGAAGGCGACTGACAGCGCGGCCAGCGCGCGGCGGTTAAGGCTGATTTTCATATTCCGTTTTCTGGTGCTTAAAGATTGATCGCTTCGACCCGCACGTTCAAATCCGGCGACACGGTTACGGTATGATTATCCGGCACGTCGAGCCAGTCGTCCACGTCGTCCGTCAGCCGCTCGCTGGCGACGATGACCGCCGCGGCCTGCTGCTCCGGTTTGACCGTGTGCATGTCGCACAGGCCGCCGGGCAGACACTCGAAACGCTTGCCCCGCGAGATGTGCAGCGAGTTTCCGGGCAGACCTTCGGCTGAGCAGTAGCGCGAGATGACGATTGATTCGCCGTCCGTCACGGCGAAGTTGTAATGCGAAGGCTCGACCACGCCCGCCGCGCGCGTCCATTCGTTCAGCAGCGCGATGGTCTCCACGATGGCGGCGCGCATGTCCTCGGCGCGCGCCTCGCCAAACGGCACTCGCAGGGAGTTGAGAAAGAGCGCGAAGGCGTGCTCCGAGTCGGTCGTGCCCATCACCATGCTGTAGAACTCGTCCTTCAAACTCTCGCGCAGGGTGCGCTTGATGCGTTCAAACCCGGCGACCGCGCCGTTGTGCATCCACATGAAGCGGTCGTAAGCGAACGGGTGGACGTTCGACTCCATCACGGCCATCCCCGGCGACGCCGCGCGCACGTGCGCGAACAGGCACGACGCGCGCACCTTCACGGCGAGGTTCTGCAAGTTGCGGTTCGACCACGCGGGCATCACCGTCCGCTGCACGCACGGCGTCGGGTCAACGTCGGGCACATACCAGCCGACGCCGAAGCCGTCGCCGTTCAAAGGCTCCGCGCGCTCGCGCGCCTTGTAGCTCTGCATGATCAGCGAGTTCACCGGGCGGTATAATAAATCCGCCAGCAAGAGCGGCGCGCCCGCGTAAGCGAGAAAACGACACATAACTTTAAGCTCGATTGGAGACGGAATGAGCGAACCCCGAGATGATACAACAGAACCAGACGAACGCGACGCGCCGCCCGAACCGGAACGCGCGCCGCGAAATTATTACTACGACGACGGCACGGGCTACGAGGTCTACGACCCGGCAGCCGATGAAGACGAACCGGACGCGAGCGACGCCGGAGAAGCCGCTTGAGACGACGAACCGCGGCGCGGTCAGGATCGCCCGCGACGCCCTGCCAACAAACACCCTGCCGTCCTTTAATGGAGATCGTGTGACAATTCAGGAAGTGTCATAGAGGCTACGAGTGCGACGCGCCTGCGGGCGTTATCCTGTCTGGGTGACAGTTAACTTTCGCCAGCCAACCGGGAGCAAACAAATTATGCCGCCGCACCTTCGTCATCTATCCACGCTGATCATCGCGATTTTCTGCGCGCTCTTGTGCATTCCCCCGGCGAGCGCGGGACAAACTCCTGAGAGCGTCGCCGCGAAGATGACGCCCGCCGAGACGCTCCGATCCGCGCAGACCATTTTCATCCGCACGAAGTCCGTTTACTTCAAGCCCGCCGCGCTCGAACAAGAACTGCTCGACCGCAGCGAAGCGCAACAGTGGGGGCTGGTCATCTCCCGCGACGAGACGGACGCCGACTTGATCATCGAAGTTGACCGCAAACTGTTCACCAACCGGTTCGTCTACAGCGTGCTCG